>JAFQAF010000308.1 GCA_017400025.1 Oscillospiraceae bacterium | reverse complement strand
CCTTTTTAATATTTTTTGCTATATGCATCACATACTGTTTCTGCATCGCCTGTCATAATAACCTTGCCGTGTTCCAGCCAGGTGGCCTTGTTGCACATACGCTTTACCTGCTCGATGGAGTGGCTTACGAATATAACAGTAGTGCCGTTTTCCAGCAGCTGTGCCATACGTTTTTCGCATTTTTCCTGGAAGGCATAGTCGCCTACAGACAGGATTTCGTCTGCTATAAGAATATCCGGGTCTGTTACTGTGGCAATGGCAAAAGCAATACGTGCCACCATACCGGAAGAATAGTTTTTCAGCGGAACATCCAGAAAATCGTGGAGTTCAGAAAAATCCACAATGTCCTGGAAGTGGTCATCCATAAATTTTTTGGAAAAGCCCAGCACAGCACCATTGAGATAGATGTTTTCACGGGCTGTAAGGTCCATATCAAAGCCTGCACCCAGCTCAATCAGCGGTGCGATTGTTCCGTTTACTGTAACGGAACCGCGGGTTGGCTTGAACACACCTGCAATTGTTTTCAGCAGTGTGGACTTGCCGGAGCCGTTTATGCCCACCAGGCCGTAAAAGTCGCCTTTTTCAATTTCCAGGCTTACATCGTCCAGGGCCCAGAATTCTTCAAAATGGAGAGAGCCCTTTGTGAATTTGAGGAAATACTCCTTGAGGGAATCTACCCTTTCCTTTGCAAGGTTAAAACGGATACCGAGATTTTCAACCTTTACCATAAGTTCTTTATCCATATTAACCTCCTCAGATATACAGAATAAATCTGTCCTGTCCTTTTTTGAACACAATTGAACCCACAATCATGGAAATGACTGCGCACACAAGGCACACCACGATGTGCATCAGTGAAAGGCCGCTGCCGTAAAGCACCACCTGTCTGAAGGCATCAATGTACCAGTAGATAGGGTTGAAATTGATGAGGAAGCCCATAAAGGAGCCTTCCAGCATGCTGACAGGATAGATGATGGCGGAAGCATACATCAGCGCGGTGGTGAAAACGCTCCACAGATGTATGATATCGCGGAAGAATATAGCGGAGGAAGCCAGGAACAGGCCTATGCCCAGGCTGAAAAAGAACAGTGTAACCATAGGGTACACAGCCAGTACAAATGTGCCGTGGAACGGTGCACGGGTAAAGAACATAACCACAATAAGTGCCACCATTGAGAACAGCATATTTATAAAGCTGAAACAGCTTTTTTCCAGCGGGAATATGTATTTTGGCACATACACCTTTTTGATAAGCGGTGCATAGCCTATAACACTTTCCATAGCCATATTTGTGCTTTCTGTAAAGTAGTTGAACATCAGCTGGCCGCTGAGGATGTATACAGCGTAGTTTTCTATGTCAAAACGGAAGAAATGTGAAAAGACCAGAGTCATTACACACATCATCATAAGAGGGTTGAGAACACTCCACAGAATACCCAGTGTGCTGCGGCGGTATTTTACCTTTATATCTCTGTTGATAAGGTTCTGCAGCAGGAAACGATATCTGTAAAAGGTTTTGAATTTCTGTAAAAATTTAGTCATTTAATCAATACTCCTCAAAGAAGCTGAATGTCTGGTCTGCAAAAGGTGTGTGAAGCTTGTCCTTTGCACTGAGCTTGATTTCACAGTCAACCTGTGGCCACTGTACATTTACTGAAGGGTCATTGTAAGGGATGCCGCCTTCTGCCTGCGGGTTGTAGATATCTGTGCATTTGTAAACAAACTCTGCCTCATCAGACAGTACAAGGAAGCCGTGTGCAAAGCCTTCCGGCACATAGAACTGTACCTTGTTTTCTGCAGAAAGTGTAACGCCGTACCACTGGCCGAATGTTTTTGAGTTAGGGCGGCAGTCAACTGCTATGTCAAACACTTCGCCCTGGATTACGCGCACCAGTTTGCCCTGTGTGTTTTCTTTCTGGAAGTGGAGGCCTCTCAGAACGCCTTTTGTGCTTTTTGAATGGTTGTCCTGTACAAATTCTCCTGTGATGCCGGCAGCAGCAAATTCATCCTTGTGGAATGTTTCCATAAAGAAACCGCGGTCATCGCCGAAAACAGTAGGTTTGATAACAACCAGACCTTCTATTTCATTTTTGATAAATTCAAACTTACCCATTTTGAATACCTTCTTTATCTAATATTATTCATTATCTGCAAAAGCGTATATTTACGCACTTTAACATATTAATATTACCACAAAATCCAAGTGTTTTCAACTAAAACAGACCGGCGAAACAATTGTTTACAGGGTGTTCATTTTTATCGCAAACCCTTTGTGCCGTTAAAGATAAAAACAAAAACGGACTGTGAAATATCACAGCCCGTACATTTTATTTCAGCAGTGTGTCAGGGTTTACTGCCTTGCCGTCCTTTATGATTTCCAGATGGATATGGCTTTCCTCTGCCACTTCCATGGTGATTTCGCCTACAGAGCCTATTGTAGTGCCCTGCTTTACGCTGTCACCCTCTTTTACAAAGGTTTTTGCATTGAGACCGCAGTAGCGGGCGGTGTAGTCACCGTGGTCCACCTCTATTACAGTGCCCAGCATGCCATCTTCATACACAGCCTGCACCGTGCCGGAGGCTCCTGCCTTTACCGGGTCATTGTGGGGGGCGGTGATGTCTATACCATTGTGAGTGCGCCAGTCGTCCAGGGTGCGGTTGTACACCAGTTCGTCCCCGGAAAAGGCGGCGTAGATTTTGCCGGCCACCGGCAGTATAAAGCCTGTTTCGGCCTGCACCGGTTCTTCTGTGGGCAGTGGCTCTGCCTGTACATCCTGCCGGGGTTTTGTCTGCCGCGGGGCAGTGGTCGGATGCCGGAAAGGCACGTTTTTCTGCTCTGTCTGCACATCCTGTACCGGCTCTGTGGGGGCAGGGGCCGGTGTAGCCTCAATATTCTGCAGCTGCTGGTTTTCCAGCTGTCTGTTTATATTGGTGATTGTCCTGTAGGAAAAATAACCTGCACCTGCCACAGCCAGCAGCAGAACACAGACCAGCCGGTTGTTCTTTATATGCCCGCCCAGACGGCCAAAAAGCTTGTTTTTCATATATATCCTCCGAAAAATATATTGTTTTTTAGAATTTATATATATTTTTCGCAGTATGGTCCGTTTTATACAGCCATTTATGCCCTGCCGCCGCAACAGTTACTTAACCAGATAGGCCATTTCTGCGGCCTGCTCATACTCCCTGCCGTTGTTGTCATGGACACGGAGTACAAAGCTGATGTCAGAGCCCGGCTTTATTCTTTCGTCCTTTATTGTTTCGTCTATCCACATACCAAAGCTCACCCAGCTGGAGGCCTGATGGGCTGTGGTCATGCTTAAATCAATCTCTCCGCTTTCCACAAAGTCATAATCCATTATATTTTCGTGTGGAAGCTCTTTTATCAGCCGGCCGTCTGCATAGATTTCCAGCACGGCTTTTGCAGGATATACTGATTTGCTGCCATCACGGGATATGGTATAATCCACTGTTACATCATAGTTG
>JAFQAF010000307.1 GCA_017400025.1 Oscillospiraceae bacterium | reverse complement strand
GACATACCGTCGCCAACGATAATGAATTTGATATCCTTTATGCCGTCGTTTTTAAGCAGCACCGCTGCATCCACAGCCACCTCCACATTCTGTGCAGGGGAAATATTGCCGGCATAAACAATTCTGAAGAAATCTTTGTATTTTTCCTCCAGCTCCCGGTTATGTATATCCTGCTCGTAGAATTTTTCGCAGTACTGCGGGATTGTGGCTACTTTTTCCTTGGGTTTTCCTGTGATTTTCACAAGAGTATCATTAAGGGACGGTGACATGGCAATCAGCTTGTCACAGCGTTTGTAGTGCCAGTGGCTGGTGGATTTCACCAGTGCACGGAGGAATCTGTTCTGTATTTTGAGAACAGAGTAGAGGTTTTCCGGCCAGAGATCCAGCACATAGGTGGTGAGGGGAACTCTTTTCAGCTTTGAATAAACAATAGCCGGGAAAATCATATATACAGGGCTGGTTTCGTAGCAGAAAACAGCATCA
The DNA here is from genome assembly GCA_017400025.1 of Oscillospiraceae bacterium. Next base: position 6,320 of record JAFQAF010000307.1, on the reverse strand, counting down.
TATTTTTTGCCCAGAAAACCCAGAACCTTGAAAGCGGCAAAGAAGGGATATGAAATATAGTTAAGGAAAATTCTGATATTGGAATTGCCCTTGCGCACAATTTCCCAGGTGCGGTAAACCGTGGCACCGTTGAAATCCTGCTTTTTGTTTCTGAACCAGCCGTAGCCTTCCGGCACAATGCCGTTGGGGTAGTTTGGTATGCCGCAGATGACATCAACTTCTATATCATTTTCCACAAAGCCTGTGGCAATATCACTGATACGGAAATTTTCCGGCCAGAAATGCTGGCTGATAATAAGAATACGCTTTTTCAAAGTAATGGTTTCCTCTGGTATATTTTAATATATTGTTCCGCAGGGCGGAAAACAGTCTATTGCTGCAGAAACAGCGGTGAGCCGTCTCTGCAACAACAGTCAGGAATCAGTATTTTCTCCACACCATTTTGTTTACAACGCCGGTGTAGCTCTGGATGATTTTTACCACTTTTGTGGAAACATTTTCTTCCACATAGTCCGGTACAGGTATGCCCCAGTCGCCGTTGGCATTCATTGCCACAGCAGTGTCCACAGCCTGCAGCACCTGCTCTGTGGTGATACCCGCCAGCACAAAGTTGCCTTTGTCCAGGGCTTCCGGTCTTTCTGTGGATGTACGGATGCATACTGCAGGGAACGGATTGTCCACTGAGAGGAAGAAACTGCTTTCTTCCGGCAGAGTGCCGGAGTCTGATACTACTGCAAAGGCATTCATCTGCAGGTGGTTGTAATCGTGGAAGCCCAGAGGTTTGTTCTGGATAACACGGCTGTCAAATTTGAAACCACGTTTTTCGATAAATTTTGCGCTTCTCGGGTGGCAGGAATACAGGATAGGCATATCATATTTTTCTGCCATTGCATTTACAGCGTTCATCAGATTGAAGAAGTTTGCCTCTGTATCAATATTTTCTTCACGGTGGGCAGACAGCAGGATATATCTGCCTTTTTCAAGGCCCAGCTTGTCCAGGATTGTGGAAGCTTTAATCTGCTCAAGGTTTGCTTTCAGCACTTCTGCCATAGGGCTGCCGGTTACGTATGTTCTTTCACGGGCTGTGCCTTCGTGGTTGAGGTAACGGCGTGCGTGTTCGGAATAGCAGAGATTTACGTCTGCGATGTGGTCAACGATTCTGCGGTTTGTTTCTTCCGGCAGACATTCGTCAAAGCAGCGGTTGCCTGCTTCCATATGGAAAATAGGAATATGCAGTCTTTTTGCGCTGATTGCAGACAGGCAGGAGTTTGTATCGCCCAGAATCAGCAGGGCATCCGGTTTCTGCTCAACCATAAGCTTGTAGGATTTGGCAATGATGTTGCCGATAGTTTCGCCCAGGTCTGCACCTACTGCATCCAGATAGAAATCCGGTGCGCGGAGGCCCAGGTCATCAAAGAATACCTGGTTCAGCTCATAGTCATAGTTCTGGCCGGTATGTACCAGAATCTGGTCAAAATATGTGTCACATTTTTTGATAACAGCAGCAAGGCGGATGATTTCCGGTCTTGTGCCGATGATTGTCATAAGTTTAAGTTTGCCCATTTTACAAAGCTCCTTATTTATAAGTATTGTTGTGGATTACGTGGCCTGCCTCGATTTTGGCAAAGGGAGGAATGCGGTTTGATGCTTTGATAACACTGTTTATGCACAGGTGTACACCTTTTTCCACCACTACATCGTGGTCGATAACTGCACCGAAGTTTACAATACAGCCCATACGCACTGTGGTGTTTGTATTGACAACAGCCTTCGGCAATACCGCTGTACCCTTTTCAATAACGGCATTTCTGCCCACATAGGCTGCCGGATGAATGATTGTGGCAAGCTGTGCGCCGGCATTTGCCAGCATATTCAGCCATTCAACACGCAGGTTGTTGTTGCCGAAGGCAGGGTAAAACCAGGTGTCCTCTGCAATGAATTTTCTGAAATCAGCGCAGGCACCTTTCACCTGTGTATGTCTTGCATTGTCATCAAGGAAAACAATTTCATCAAACAGTTCACCGGACAGTACAACATCCTCTATTGTTCTGCCGTAGCCGCCGAAACCGAGAATAACCAGTTTTTTCATTATAAATCCACCTTTGTATAGTAAGTGTCAGGTTTTTCAGGATTGAAAATTTCGCTGGACCAGAACAGGCAGATAACCTCTGTATCGCCGATGTTCTTTATATTGTGGGTATAGCCCACAGGGATATCCACCACTGTAGGTGTGTTGCCTTCCACAGTATAGCGGATAATTTCGTTGGTAATCATATGACGGAAAGAAATTTCCGCTTTACCTGACAGCACAAAGAATTTTTCAACTTTTGTGTGATGCCAGTGGTCACCGCGGGTGATGCCCGGCTTTGTGGTGGAAACAAAAATCTGGCCGAAGGATTCGCTTTTGATAAACTCTGCCAGCCATCCACGGTTGTCTTCGTTCTTTTTCAGCTGATATGCAAATTTGTCGCCGTCAAGATAGGACAGGTATGTGCCGTAAAGGCGCTGGTCAAGAAGAGTGTTGAGGGATGGCATAACAAGGGTTTCCCTGTTTTTGCCGATATTTGTGATTTTTTCTGCCAGTTTGCCCAGAGTGATTCTGTGCAGGGTGTCTATTTCAAAGAAGCCCGGCTGATAATCGGCTGTGTTTTCAAGGATATCCATAAATTTAGCGATAACATCGTCGATATAGCACAGTGTCAGTTCCTTGTCCGGGTCGTTTATCTGCAGCGGCAGGCCGTGGGCAACATTGTGCATAAATGTGGCAACCACTGTGTTGTAATTTGGTCTGGACCATTTGCCGAACACGCCGTAAAGGCGCACTATATAGGCAGGGTTGTGGCCGTTTGCCAGAAACAGCTCTTCGCCCATTTTTTTGCTTTTGCCGTAGTCATTGTCCAGCAGTGCCTGGATGGAGGAGGAAACCACCACCGGGGCAGTGTTGCCTTTTTCGCGGAGTGTTTTCAGCAGTGTGGCAGAAAAGTCTGTATTGCCTTCATAGAATTCCTTTGTGTCCTGTGGGCGGTTTACGCCTGCAAGGTGGAACACAAAATCTGCGTCTGTGCAGTATTCAGCCAGCTGTTCAGGGGTGTTTTCCCTGTCGTAGAGATAAAGGTCTGTATAGCCTTTCTGCAACAGTGTGGCTGTAAGGTTTTTGCCTATAAAGCCTGTGGCACCTGTGATGAGAATTTTTTTACTTGTCAAGTTTAGCCAGCTCCTCTTTGATGTAGTCTGTTGTTTTCATTTTTGCGATTGTACCTGCAATATCCAGTCTTTCAGTGTTGTGGCTGTTGTACTGGTGGAGCAGTTTTTCTTCTGTGCGGCCTTCCACAAAGTATTTGTCATAGTTCAGGTCGCGGTTGTCTGCCGGCACGCGGTAGTAGCTGCCCATATCGATGGCTTTTGCTGCTTCTTCTTCTGTCAGCAGTGTTTCATACAGTTTTTCACCGTGTCTTTCACCGATGATTTTGATGCCTGTGTCGCCGAACAGTTCCTGTGTGGCTTTTGCCAGGTCACCGATTGTGCAGGCAGGTGATTTCTGAACGAAAAGGTCGCCAGGCTGGCCGTGTGTGAACGCAAACACAACAAGGTCCACGGCTTCGTCCAGGTTCATAAGGAAACGTGTCATATCAGGGTTTGTGATTGTGAGAGGTTTGCCCTGACGGATCTGGTCACGGAACAGTGGAATAACACTGCCGCGGCTGCACATAACGTTGCCGTAGCGTGTGCAGCAGATAGTTGTTCTTTCGCCGTCAACTGTTCTGGATTTTGCTGTGATAACCTTTTCCATCATAGCCTTTGAGATACCCATGGCATTGATAGGGTATGCAGCCTTGTCTGTGGAAAGACAAACCACTCTCTTTACGCCGTGGTTAATAGCACTGGTGAGAACGTTTTCTGTACCGATAACGTTTGTCTTTACTGCTTCCATCGGGAAGAATTCGCAGGAAGGCACCTGCTTCAGTGCTGCTGCGTGGAAGATGTAGTCTACGCCGTACATGGCGTTGTTTACACTGTTTATATCCCTTACATCGCCGATGTAGAATTTAACCTTCTGGCTTTCCACAGGGTATTTCACCTGCAGGTCATGGCGCATATCGTCCTGTTTCTTTTCGTCACGGGAGAAAATGCGGATTTCGCCGATGTCTGTTGTCAAAAAGTGTTTGAGAACTGTGTGGCCGAAAGAACCTGTACCACCTGTGATAAGAAGGGTTTTACCTTTGAATACTGAATCTGACATAATTTATATCCTCCAAGCAAAATGCTTAATTTAAAAATTTGCAAATAAACGCAATAACGCATTATATTTCATAATATTTTAACACACTTTGTCGCAATTTAAAAGAGATATATCGTTTTATTAAAAAAAATATTACAATTTAGCTACAATTTCCGGCAGATATATGCTATATTAATGATATCAACAAACATAAGGAGAAACTGAAAATGAATGTACTTGACAGATTTCTGAACTACATTGCAATAGACTCACCGTCTGACCCTAAAAAATTCGGCACAGTGCCATCAACTGATATCCAGCTGAACGTGGCAAAATTTCTGGAAAACGAAATGAATGAAATGGGTCTTTCCGATGTGCGCATAAAATACGGCACAGTTTACGGTGTGCTGCCGGCAACAGAAGGCTATGAAGACAGAGACTGCATCGGCTTTATTGCACATATGGACACAGCACCGGAATTCAACGGCTTTGGCGTGAAACCGCAGATTATTGAAAACTATGACGGCGGCGATGTGCTGCTGGCAGGCAGCGGCCACGTGATGGGCGTGAAAGAGTTCCCGTTCCTGCCATCCCTCAAAGGCCAGAAACTGATTACAACAGACGGCACAACACTGCTGGGCGCTGACGACAAAGCCGGCATTGCTGAAATCATGGAAGCTGTACAGATTGTCATGGATGAAAAAATCCCCCACGGCAAGGTAGTGATTGCATTTACACCGGACGAAGAAATCGGCCAGGGTGTGGCAAAATTTGACGTGGAAGGCTTTGGTGCAAAGCTGGCATACACAGTTGACGGCGGCGCATACAACGGCATCTGCTACGAAAACTTCAATGCTGTTTCCGCAGTGGCTGAATTCAATGGCTACTCAATCCACCCGGGCAGTGCAAAAGGCAAACTGGTAAACAGCCAGCACATGGCATTTGAATTCCACAGCCTGCTGCCGGCCTTTGAAAAACCTGAACACACAGAAGGCTTTGAAGGCTTCTTCCATCTGATTGAAACAAAGGGTTCAACAGAGAAGACCACACTGGAATATATTGTACGTGACCACGATGCTGAAAAGATTGATAAAAAGCAGGAAGTTATGAAAGACATTGCTGCATTTATCAACAAAAAATACGGCGAAGGCAGCTGTATTCTTACACTGAGAGAACAGTACAGAAATATGAAAGAACAGATTCTGCCTTACTTTGAAGTGGTGGAAGCTGCAGAAAATGCTATAAGAGCAATAGGTGCCACACCTGTAAGCGAAGCTGCACGCGGCGGTACAGACGGTGCAATGCTGTCTTACAAAGGTCTGCCTTGTCCAAACCTGGGCACAGGCGGCTACAACGCCCACGGCAGATATGAATGCATCACAGAAGAAAATATGATTAAATGCACACAGGTTGTGGTGGAAATCATAAAACAGTTTGCAAAATAAAATTCACATCAGAACAAAACACAGAAAGACCATCCGCAAAGGGTGGTCTTTTTGATTATACAGCCATATCCTGCCAATATTTGTAGTGATGGAATTACACTTTATTAAAGTTTTAAATATCGCTTGACACAGTTTTTAAAACTATTTATAATTCTCTTGTAATACAACACAGAGGTAAGATATGAAAAAGATATTTATTGTTACAGAAACAGGTGGAGACCTGATGAAAGCCGACATTGAAAGATACGGTATAAAAGTAGTGCCTATGCACGTGCAGATAGAAAACGAAAGCCGTGATGACGGCACTTTTCCGGTTGCTGATATTTTTGAAAGCTACCGCCGCACAAAGGTACTGCCAAAGACCAGTGCCACAAACCCGCGGGAATACAGGCAGGCTTTTGACGAAATACTGGCGGAAAATCCGGAGGCGCTGATAGTGCATCTGGCATACTCTGCCATAACCACTGCTTCCTATCACAATGCCCTGCTGGCCAGCGACGGCGCAGAAAACATACTGCACATAGACACAAAGCAGGTTACCGGTGGCCAGCGCGCAGTTGTGCTAAAAATGGCTGAATATATTGAAACACATCCGGATGCCACCGCAGAGGAAATAAAAAACGAAGCCGCTGCACTGGTGGAAAAAGCAAGGTTTG
>JAFQAF010000306.1 GCA_017400025.1 Oscillospiraceae bacterium | reverse complement strand
GGCCTTCAGTTTTTCGATCCCCATTGGAAGTTTATACATAGAGTAGTAGCCGTTTGCAGCCCAGCCTATAAATAGTTTTGCCATCAGGTTCATACCCATTTCCATACCTGTTGCACATTGCCAGGCCATAAGACCAGATGCAAAACAGGACGAGTGTTCAGTACCATAGCTCTGTGTACCAAAGGAATGAGCAAAACGTGCCAGCATACTGCGGTACCATTTGTTATAGCCGGAATAGAACGCCACTTTGTCAGCTCCGTAATTTGCTTTGATACCATTCAGTCTTTGGGCAATTTCCTTATAAGCTTCTTCCCAGGTAATTCTTTCAAATTTGCCTTCTCCCCTTTCACCAACACGTCGCATCGGATAAAGAATTCTGTCTTCGCGATAAAGGAATTCTTTGTTGGAAAGGCCTTTGGTACATATACCACCATTGGAGTCCGGGTGTTCTTTCCAGCCTTCAACTTTGATAAGCTTACCATCTTTTACATAGCAGGTAAGACCACAGTGAGGTGCCGGAGAACAGATGGCACATATGCTGTGTTTTATTTCTATACCGGTTTCTTCACCAGGAATTTTAGCTTTGAGAGCATCAAATTCAGCCATTGTATCTTCCCTCCAATTTTTCTATAAACGATGGGCGCAATCCTTCTTTTATAAGTACACCGCGCTGTATTGGGGATATTTGCGCATTTTTCTGTTCCATAACGCGATAAAGATAATTCTTTACTGCGCCACTGATACGGTAGTTGTCCAGAATATTCACACCCAAAAGACCTGTATCATCAACAACAGCCTCTACATACAGGCCGGCGTTGATATTTCCGGATGTGATTATTTTACCCTGTTTACGGTTGTCACCAAAACCGATAAAGTCCATACCCATAAAATGAGTGATGTTGTGCATAAAATTACCATCAAACCGAGCTGTTGCACCTGCCATATTGGCACCGGCAGTCATCCCCTGATAGGCAGCATTGGCCCACAGGCCTATGATCATATTTTCGCCAGACTGCAGTTCATTACCTTCACAGCAATCGCCGGCAGCATATATACCGTCACAGCTGGTCTGCATTTTTTCATCTACTACAATGCCGCGGTTTACATTTATTTCATCATCAACCAGGTCAGTATTTGCACGTGTACCTATACACAGTACAATCAGGTCAGCAGTTATCAGCTGGCCATCTGTCATATTACAGATGTAGCCGGTTTCAGCTTTTTCACAGGAATCAAGGGCACAGCCAAGTGCCAGTTTCACACCCTTGGCAGTGATGCGTTTTTCGATTTCACGGGATACATTTTCGTAGGCTGCCAGTGGGAAAATCCTGTCTGCCATATCGGCCAGTGTTGTTTCGATACCTGCTTTATTCAGCAATTCAACAACTTTTATACCAACCATTGATGCACCTACGACAAGTGCAGATCTGTATGTGTTTGTTTCCAGTGCAGTACGCAGTTTAACAGCATCATCAAGAGTGCGCATATAAAATGCATCTTTACTGTCAAGACCTTTTATTTCCGGCGCAAAAGCACGGGCTCCGGTGGCAATAAGTATTTTGTCAAATTTTTCCATACTGCCATCAGCCAACTGTACAGCTTTTTCTTTTCCATATACCTTTTTTATTTTTGTATCGGTATATACAGTAAGGTTCAGTTCTTCCCTTACTTTGTTCATATCACCAAATGGAAACTGACCATCAAAAGGAATTTTTCCTGCCACATAGTATGT
>JAFQAF010000305.1 GCA_017400025.1 Oscillospiraceae bacterium | reverse complement strand
TGATATGTGCTGTACTCAGCTTCTACCCCGTATGCACGCTCTGTCAAGTATTCCACTTTACAAAATCCCCAAGGTTTATTCTTAACCTGATACTTTCCAGGATAATACATACCCCTGTAAGCCTGTGTATTTTCTCTGTACTGTGCAACCTGTTTCCCGTTGCATCTGATGTGATAAAGCCGGACAGCATTGTTGTAAAAACTGTATCCAACACAGCCGAAACATCTGCAGTTCTGTATATGATTGCACTGTGTTTCGTTATGATTTCAGAAAGCAACAAAATATTTACTAAACACAGAAAATGATGTATACTGTTAGCAGGAAGGTGATTTATATGGGATTATTCAAAAACAGCAAAAAGCTTTTCGGCAAAAAAATTGCCCCTGCATGCGAATACTGTGAATTCGGAAACCGTTCCACAGACAATGCCATGATTTTATGCAGCAGGAAAGGAGTGGTTTCGCCGTATTATTCCTGCAATAAATTCACATACAACCCTATCAAACGTATTCCTAAAAGACGCCATGTGCTTCCCGAATATACAAAGGATGATTTCAGGCTGTAAATCCGTAAACAAAGCTCCCTCTCTTCAGGGAGCTTTTAGATTTTTATATCTATAATTCAGACTTTCGGTTTATATTTACCCATCGATTTATTTAAAAACAAAAATCGATATTTCATCTGTATTTCGCAACTTATTTCTTTTTTTAACAAACTGTAAGCTGTTATACGCTTTATATTTTCAAATAAACCTATAACTCAATTTATTTTTAACTAAATAATTACGTGTTTTTTTGTGCATATGGCTGTTTTATAAAAAATATATGGATTTTTGTTGATTTTTGCAGCATTATATTTTATTATATAATGTGAGAGAAAAGCAGGAGGTAAAAAATGACCAATCCGTACAAACAGTCCTATAAACAGAATCTTATAGACAATGTAAGTCTTACTATATTCAACTGCGGTCTACAGAGCTGTACACCCGGCCACTCATGGGGGCCTGGTATACGTGATCATTTCCTGATTCATTTTGTTGTTTCAGGTAAAGGCCGATATATCTGCAACGGAAAAACATACAATCTTAAATCCGGAGATATGTTCCTTATAAAACCGTCTCAGGTTGTCCATTACATTGCTGATGAAAATGACCCTTGGGAATACTACTGGGTTGGCTTCAACGGCACTTATGCACAGAAAGTTGTTTCCAACCTTCCGTTCAAAGACAATATGCCTGTATATTCTCCTAAAGATTATGAAGCATGCAAGGAATATCTGTACCAGATTTACGCCAACAGCGGCAATACAATGAGCCACTCCACAGCGATGATTGGTTATATGTATCTTTTCCTTGCAAAGCTTATAGAGGAAAGCAGTCTGCTGTCTCCTGCTCCATCCGTGACACAGTCCAGCTATGTTATTGAAGCAATCAAATACATACAGTTCAACTATTCAAACGATATCAGCGTTGATGATATTGCCAATGCTGTGGGCATCAGCCGAAGCCACCTGTACCGTGTTTTTGTTTCAAACCTGGACCAGTCTCCTATCGACTACCTTACAGAATACAGAATCAATGAAGCCTGTAACCTTATCAAAAACACAAACCTGTCCATTTCACAGATTGCAGTGTCTGTAGGCTTTTTTGACCAGTTCTATTTCTCAAGAGTATTCAAAAAAATCAAAAATGTTCCACCAAGCAAATATCTCCGGAGCATTGAATCCCAGGGTGAAATATGAAATTTTTTAAAATTTTAATCAGTTTTATTCTTTGCTGTACAGTTCTGTGCGGATGCACAAAAGAGGAAATCCCTTCCTATGATTTATATCTGATTTCCCCTTCTTTTTACAGAATATATGACCATTACAGCGTAAATGAAAGCGAAAACGCAAAATATATAAAAAAATCTGCAGACAGCTATGCTGAATATATTACTGAAGAAACAATAGATTATATTGAAAGTGTTACAATATGTGATGACAATCTGTCCACAGAAGTGGCACAGGCAATTACAGACCTGTGCAAGGCAGAAAATATTCCTGTCTTTTTCCTTATGAATGATGTGGACAAGGCTGTGATGGACAGCTATGACAAAGTCTACTGCATAAGTGCAGATTACACATATATAGGCGAAATATTTGCCGAAAAAATCAATGAACTGTGGCAGAATGAAATAAGGGACAAAAACAAGGACCAGATTTTCACTTTCAGTGTTGTAAAGCCTGAAACTCTCAATAACATTTATCAGAAATACTATGATGCCCTGCTGCGCAATATAGAACTGCTGGGTATCCCTCTGCAGCAGCTGGAAGAAATTTTCCTGACAAAGGGTGATGTTCTGGACTACTGTATGACAAACAAGGCCGCCAACGAAAGTTTCATAATCCTTGAAAGCGGCTATATGTCTGTATTTCCGGATTTTTATGAACCTTCCGGCGAAGGCATAGAAATTATCGGCATTTATTTTGGCGTGGAAAATATTTATGAAGAATATCCATATATGAAACTGTGTTTCATAGACTATACCAAGTATTTTGAAGCCAGAGATTCCATTATGGAAAATATAGACAATAAGGATTACCCTTTCAAAAATCTTGATTACAGTATAATTGACAAAAATATATACATACAGCCTGTGCTGTAAAGGAAGTTTATGTTAAAGAAAAACGATATTATAACTGCAGAAATAATTGATTATTCAAGTGACGGCAACGGCGTGGCAAGATATGAAAATATGGTTGTTTTCGTACCTTTCACCGCCGTTGGTGATTTGTGTGAAATTAAAATAGTCAAAGTATTGTCCGGCTACAGCTTTGGCAGATGTGAAAAAGTGATTACACCATCTGCGGACAGAATTACTCCTGTCTGCCCTATTTCCAGACAGTGTGGCGGCTGTGATTTCCAGCATATTTCATACGAGGCAGAAAAAAGAGCAAAGCACAATTTTGTAAAATCTGTTTTTGAAAGAATTGCAAAACTTGACTGCCCTGTACTGGAAACCAGAAGCTGTGATGAAAGCACAAGATACAGGAACAAGGCACAGTTCCCGGTGAGCTGTGATGAAAACGGAAAGGCAGTGACTGGCTTTTATGCACGGCGCAGCCACAGAGTTATCCCCTGTGAAGACTGTCTGCTGCAGCCTGTACAGCTTAATGAAATTGCACAGTATACTGTTTTTCTGCTTAATCAGCTGGGTATAAAAGCATATAATGAAGAAAAACGCAATGGTATTGTGCGCCACATTTACCTGAGAAAAGCCTGGGTAACCGGCCAGATTATGCTTTGTCTTGTATGTACAAAAGCTGATTTCCCAAAAAAGGATGAACTGTGCCGCCTTCTGAAGGAAAAATTTGAAGATATAACAACTATAGTAATCAATGTGAACAGCAAAAACACCAATGTAATTCTCGGCGAAAAGAACTACCCTGTTTACGGCGACGGTAAAATCACAGATATTCTCTGTGGTGTGGAAATTGAAATCAGCCCTCATTCCTTCTACCAGGTTAACCACGATGGTGCCCAGGAACTGTACACAATCGCAAAGGATTCCCTTAATCTCACCGAAGATGATGTCCTGCTGGATATGTATTGCGGTACCGGTTCTATCGGTCTTTCAATGGCAGATAAGGTAAAACAGCTGGTGGGTGTGGAAATTGTGCCCCAGGCTGTGGAAAACGCAAAAATCAATGCGATGAAGATGGGTTTTGAAAATGCACGTTTCATCTGTGCAGATGCAAAGGAAGCTGCAAAAATGCTGCTTGAAGAAAACTTCCTGCCTACTGCAGTGGTTGTTGACCCACCAAGAAAAGGCTGTGATGAAGACACACTGAATGCTATTATCTCTATGAATGTACCAAAAATTTCAATGATAAGCTGTAACCATGCCACCGCCGCCAGAGACTGCAAATACCTGGCAGAACACGGTTATAAAGTGGAATTTGTGCAGCCATTTGATATGTTCCCGAGAACAAAGCACGTAGAATGTGTAATTCTGCTTACTAAATAGTATAAATAAAGAGAGGTTTCGGCCCCTCTTTTTGATTTGTGATTATTTTGTAAAGAAAATGTGAACTGTATTGACTATTCTGTCTAACAGTGTTAGACTATAATCAGTCTAATGACATTAGACAAAGGAGGTGTATGAATATTGGAACAATACAAATTGGGTGAAATGGAAAAAAAGTTTGCCGATATAATATGGCACAACTCCCCTGTTTCCACCAGGAAACTTACTGAGATATGTGAAAAAGAATTCGGCTGGAAGCGCACCACTACCTACACTATGCTGAAAAGACTGTGTGAAAGAGGCATTTTTGAAAACCGGGGCGGAACTGTGATTACCAAAATCACAAAGGATGATTTTATGCTGGAACAAAGCCAGGAGTTTATAAACCAGGCCTTTGAAGGCAGTCTGCCTATGTTTCTTACTCTGTTTTCAAAAAGCAAACGTCTTTCTGCAGATGAAGTAAATGAAATTCAGCAGCTGCTGGACAGATACAGGGAGGAAAACAATGCTTAAAGAATTATTTTCCCTTGTGCTGAATATGAGCATCACGGCTTCTGTTGTTATTGCTGCTGTGATTTCTGTCAGATTTATGCTGAAAAAACAGCCGAAGATATATTCCTATGTGCTGTGGTCTGTAGTGCTTTTCAGGCTGCTGTGCCCGTGGTCGTTTTCCACCAGTTTTTCTGCTTTTAACGCTGTACCTCCGGCCGTTGTAAATGAGGGACAGATAGTTTATGAACTGCCACAGACACTGGATAACTCCACCGCAGAAAACGGCATAATAATCACACCGCAGAAAAATATAATTGTACTCAATGAAAAAACCATTGACTGGGATATGGCAATCAGTGCAGTATGGCTGATTGGTGCTATGTATATTGCAGCCTGCAATATGGTATATATGAGTGAACTGAAAAGCACGCTGGCGCAAAGCGAAAAATACTACGGCAATATTTATATCTGCCCGGAAATATCCACAGCTTTTGTTACCGGTATTTTCAGAACAAAAATATATCTGCCTGCAAATCTGACAGCAGAACAGAAAAATCATATTCTTCTTCACGAAAATACACACCTCCACCGAAAGGACAATATTTTTAAATTCCTTGCCTTTTGCGCTTTGTGCATACACTGGTTCAACCCTCTTGTATGGATTGCGTTCAGACTGGCTGAAAGAGATATGGAAATGAGCTGTGATGAAGCTGTTATCCGAAAAATGAATGTTGAAAACAAATATGATTATTCCCGGACTCTCCTTTCCCTTTCCTGCGGTAACCAGAAAGGCACACAGCTGGCTTTTGGCGAGGGCGATGTGAAAGGAAGAATAATGAATATTTTGAATTACAAAAAGCCATCTGTAAAGTTCACTGTAGTTATCGCGCTGATTATGGCACTGACTGTTACTGCCTTTGCCGCAAATCCGATGAATACAGACACAGCTATTGCAGGCACTGACACAGAATCTGAACCGCAGACAGTTAAATATACAGTTGAACCCGGTGATACAGTATGGGGTATTGCTGAAAAGCACGGCATGGATACCCGGGAACTTTATGAACTTAACAACATTGAAAACGGCAGCTATCTGCAGCCAGGTGATGAACTGGTTGTAAACAACGCCGGTGAAACTGATGAGCGCATTTTTTACCTTAAATCAGATGAAGCAGAGATGTTTATGGGACAGGCCGTAGCAGTAAATTTCAAGAAAAACTATAATGCTGATGCTGAATTTATCAGTGCATACGCCTATCCTGCTGAAGCTGAAAAAGGATACAGTGTAGATATGTATTACACAGAAACATCTGAAGACGGCAAAAAACTTAACTCTTATTTCACTGTTCTGTCAGTAAAGGAAACCGAACCAGGCAACGGAAGGTGGACAATTGACGGATATACCGAACCAGACCTTGTAGGTACATCGGATGTTGATTTATATACAACTTTATCCGACGGGTATGAGCCTGATATTTCTTCTGATAAGTTTGTATGGCCCACAGCACTGGGCAGGATATCCCGCGGTTTTACAGGCCAGTATCCGGAAAATCACAACGGTATAGATATTTCAGCCCCCACCGGCACAGAAATCTATGCCGCAGAAAGCGGTACAGTAACAAAAGCACTGTACACCAGTGTTGGCAGCGGAATATATACTGTAATAGACCACGGGGATTACACTACACTTTACAGCCACTGTTCTGAATTGCTTGTTAAAAGGGGGCAGACTGTGGAAAAAGGTGATGTGATTGCACTTGTAGGCTCTACCGGCAATTCCACCGGCCCACATCTGCACTTTGGTGTATATAACAAAGCAACTGAAAGCTACGAAAACCCATACAACTTTTTTTAAACAAGGAGAGCCCGTATGAAACGCTCCATTTTCAAAACAGCGGTTATACTGCTGTTACTGACACTCTTTATATCCGGCTGTTCACAGAATACAGAAACATCAAGCGGTCCAATAAGCAGAAATCCGCTGGAAAATTTAAGCGGCGAGGCTTTTCTGCTGGCACTTGTAGACTGT
>JAFQAF010000304.1 GCA_017400025.1 Oscillospiraceae bacterium | reverse complement strand
TTTTTCTGTTTTTTCAGAATTCAGCATCTGTGGAGCCGATGAGTGCAGGCTGCTGTGCGATTGTACCGGCCATTCTGCCGCAAAACAGAATTCTGTAAGTATAATATATGTAAAATTCTTGTAAAGCAGTTCGCTTTCAAATCAGATAAAAGCAAAGTCCGGTATCATCAATTACAATGGCCCGGCAACAAGACCTGTACTTTTCCAAAAGTCAGATGCAACAGAAAAAACGGACATCAGAAACCAGGGTTAACCCTTTAATTCCCGATGTCCGTCAGTTTTAATTTAATGTATCATTACCACACAAATACTGCCCTGCACAAAGACGTATTCGACAGTGTTTTTGGTTTTACATCTGTTTATTTTATTCCTGTGGTGATTCTGACTGAGCTATAGTTATCCCATTGCCGGTGCCATTACGTATACCCCGTAATCAACACCATAGAAAGGTTCGTCGCCATCCTCGATTACCATAGTCAGGCTGTCCCCCAGTTCTTCCTGCTCAAAGGTTGCTGCAAAGTGCAGTTCGTCTGCAATTTCTGCTTCCGGTGTATATTGAGCATACAGTTCCACAATAATTGCATCATCCGGCAGTGTGGAATCATATGCATAATAGTACACACCTGCATAGTGGCAGTCATACTCTTCGCTGTCTATTCCGTAATGCAGTTCTGCAGTGCCGTCATAGTTGAAGCTGAATTCCCCAAATATATTTTCAATACTGTCATTGTAAAAATCAACTGTCCAGCTGTCATACAGGCACAGGGTATCTGTCACATCAGCCGCGCCACCGTCGATATTGCCATACATTGAAAAATCCATTATGCCCGGGAAATCAAATGGTATATCCAGCCTGCCGTCCATACCACTGAGGCAAGGGTTATAGTCTGTAATATTTCCGTTTGAATCTTCAACAGAAACCAATACATTGGGATAAAGGTCACTTTCATTGCATTTTATGAACACCGGCTGGCCGTTATCACTGTGAAACAATGCATTGCCTGGTTCGCCTTCGTAGTCATTGTACTCATCAACAAGCCACTCATAAACAGATATTGAATAATCTTCACCGGCAGGCACTACACAGTACAGTTCATCACCGCCTGCATCAATAAAGTTTTCCTCCGGTATTTCTTCAAGGAACGGATATTCCGCAGAAATACCCATATCTCCCAGATAATTCATAATCAGTTCATAGCCGTACTCATAATAGCCCAGGAAAGCTGCTGCGGCAATATAGTTCACTCCATCCATATGGTCTCTGACCAGGGAGCAGTCCGGGCCGTCATATACATTCTCCGGCGCCTGTGTAACTGCAGGTCTTGCAGGTTTGTCTTTACCCTGATTATCACCATTGTCTTTGCCTCCACAGCCTGCCAATGAGAACATCAATGCAAAAACCAGTAAAAGCGCTGATAATTTTTTTAGTATCGTTTTCATTTTTACTCCTAAAATTTTCCTTTTTTGCCGGAGAAGCCTCTGCTGTTCACAGTTGTACCCTGCGGGCTTCCACCGGTATTGATTCTTGACTGTGTCCTCCGCATATGGCTGAACTCATCAGTCTTTTCTTTCATTGTCACTTTTCCCACTGCCACATATTCATCTGCATGGGTAGCTGTAACAGCTGTCCTCATCTGACTGAGTCTGGAGTTGCACACTACAGAAGCTGTGATAAGGCCGGCAACTGCAGATATAAGGTAGGCCATAACGCCCAGGTCAGGCTTTGATGTATCTGCAACATATATATCAACCGGTTTGTCTTTTACTGCACAGTCCAGAATATAATTTGCACCTTCCAGATAGTCGTAAAAAGCTCCATACCAATAATCCGAGGACAGATTACCGATGAACTGGTCTGAGAGATAGTCTTTTCCGTAATCTGTCAGGGCATAGTTGCCCCACTGGCCATATGACAGCAGCCCCCAGGACCTGTCACTCATACTGATAATCAGCAGGAAGCCGTCTTTATCAGTTCCCCAGCCGTATTCACCGGAAAAAAGATACATATTTTCTCCATAATCCATTATGTTGTCTTCATTTACCGCAGGGTCATCAGTAGTGTAGATATGCACCGCACAGCTGTAGTACCGGCTGAGCTGTGCCGCATAGTCTTCAAGATTTTCCCATTCAGTCTGTGCAAGCAGCTGTGCATTGTCCACAATATAATTTTCCGGGCCTTCAGCTGCAAAGGCTTTTAAACCCGGGAGTATAAACAGTACTGCTGACAGGGAGAGAATAATATTTCTGATAATCTTTTTCATTATAACCCCTCCTTAAAACAGCAGCATAAGGGCTGTGCCCAGCAGTGCAGTCACTGCAGCAAAAATACCAAAAAATGAGCGGTGGTACTTGGCTTTGTCCACAGGCAGGTTTCCGATGAATTTGCCTGTCTGGCCATTCATTGCAAACAGATAATCCTGATTGTTCCATGTGGTGTTCAACATATAGACAGGCAAAAGGGCATAACTGACCTTGCCTCTTTTCAATACAATATTTTTACTGTTTACAGTATAGCTGTCATAGCCTGTCACCTTGTCAGACATTATGCCCACAGCTGTATTTTCTGCGCGGCTGTCAGCACGCGGAGCACATTCTTCAGCAGGTACATCGTGCCTTTGTGCCAGGAAGCCCGGGAGATAGCCTGTGGAAAAGGGCTTCAGTTCACTGTAGTCAAAAGGCTCGACAGAGTCCATATATTTATCCGGCATTCTGGAAGAAGCATCCACAGGTATTTTCGCAAAAGGAACTGTGCCTTTTCGCCTTACATCAAAATATGTGGTTTCAGTTACCTGATATTCTCCCTGTCTGAAAACGCGGGTATTGGAAGCTGTATATGTCACATCGGCTTCTGCCTTTCCGCTGAAAAGCCAGAAAGGTACGTATACGCCCTGTATTTCCTGAATCCTGTTGTTTTTTGTAAACACATCAGGGAGGAATTTTTTGCCCTGATAATATTGCTGTAACGCCTTTACCGCATCATCATGGCTGAGCCTGAAAGGAATAATATATTCAGGCTTGAGAGTGCCTGCAAACTGTCCCGGAACAATTGACGGGTTATTGCAGTAGGGGCAGTGGGTTGCTGAGGTGGATTCATCGCAAATCAGCTGTGCCCCGCAGGACGGGCAGTTGTAATATTTCATTTTTTCACCGTCTTCTCCCCATTCATCGCTGAGTAAAGATGTATCCCACTGTGATTCTGTTTTACTGTTTTCCTGCTGTATATAATTTTTCCGTGCATCAGTGTCCTTTTCCGAATACAGCTGTTCTATTTCTGCTGTATCAAACCGGCTTCCGCAATAATCGCAGACCAGCTTACCGGAAGGACCATCAAATCTCAATGGTCCGGTACAGGATGGGCACTGATAGTTGGTAACCAATCTGGCCATTTTTCCTCCTTTTAAATCGATATACCAGTCAAACCGGATAAAGAGAGAGCTGTGCCCTCTCTTTATCTGTTTTCAGCTGATAATCATTGTATCAATTGTTAAGAGAGCCTCCGCAGTATTCACAGCAGCCGTCTGCAGCAGGCAGTGTTGTTGCACCGCACCATGGACAGGTAATTTTTTCTTTTGGCGCATTGGCTGCAGCCTGTTCTGCTCTTGCCCGGCTGCGGCCCTTTGTAAGGATATCCTTCAGTTCGCCTGCTTCAGCTTCATATTCTCTGTACTCAGCATTGAATCTTGGGTTCGGCTTGCGTGCTTCAGGTACACCTGTTTCAGGTGTGGTCTCAATACTGTCAGAATTCATACGGAATGTAATGTCATCAAAATACGGGTGATTCAGGTAAATTGTAAAGTAGAAATCATAGCTGTATGTATATCTTGGTGGATTGTAGCTGACCATTTTGCCTTCAGCATCCTTGCGCTGAACTTCATCACGTTCTTCCTGCACATCGATATCACAGCCTGTAACCTGAATAAAATCAATAATATCCGGATTTGCCTCTTTCAGGTTGCC
>JAFQAF010000303.1 GCA_017400025.1 Oscillospiraceae bacterium | reverse complement strand
ATGGGACGACTAAACACCGTGGTACCACCCAAATTACACAGATATACTGTGTCACTTTGATACACCTTAACGCGGTATATACGGCCGGCTTGTTTCACCGGCAGCAAAAGGGTGGCTCTGAATATTTCTTAAAAGAGCCTTGCACCATCCGGCTCCTCTCTGATAAAAGACAATATCCTTATTCCCTTTTATGGCCTTTATTATTCATAACATACACTATATTTTACTGATAAAACTGCATTTTGTCAACTGTTTTGCTGATTTTCTCCTGTATATTTGAGATAATACAGCCCGTCGCACATTTTTTTGAACAGTGGCGCCGCAGAGTAAGTGCTTTCACCGCCGTCATACATGGTAATGCAGATTACATATTCCGGATTCCGCCCGGGGTAAAAACCACAGAACCATGCTGTAAAAATTTCTTCTCCATTTTCGTTCAGCTTACCTGTCTGCGCTGTGCCTGTTTTGCCGGCAGAGGTAAAATTTTCAGCTTTTGCCCTTCCCCCTGCACCATCTTTTGCCACATTTATCAGCATCTTCTTCACTTTCTCTGCTGTGCTGCTGCCTATAACCCTTTTTGCACTGTAGCTGTACAGATTTTCCTTTTTCACTGCAGTTTCACTGCTGTAAACTCCATCAGCAATCTGCGGCCGGACATATATGCCATCATTGGCAAAAATATTCATATATGCTGCAATATGAACCGGTGTAACAAGGAAATCCCCCTGGCCAAAACTGACCGATGCCAGCATACCGGTATTAATAAGCTTTTCCGGTGAAGGAAAGGTACCTACCCCGGTATAGTAATTATCGCACAGTTTTATTCCTCTGCCAAAATTAACCTGATTGGCTGTCTGTGAAAAAATATAGCCTTTGTTTTTTATATACCGGTCTATAAAATAACAGTTGCAGGAAACTACAAGGGCTTTTTCCATATTTACTTTGCCATGGGCCCTGTCATTTGCGCAGTGGAAAATATGACCGTCCACCTCTGTATAGCCTTTACATTCATATATTGCTTCACTGCCAAAACCGTTGTCTATAAGCACAGCTGCCCACAGCGGTTTTATAACACTGCCGGGTTCAAAGGCAGACAAAGCCTTGTTTACCATAGGTGATTTTTCGGCAATAAGAAACGGAACAATATTGTTGGCATCATAGACAGGTGTAGATGCCATTGCTCTGATTTTGCCTGTTTTGCACTCCATTACAACGATGCTTCCATTTGCTATATTCTCTTTAGCCACACTTTCCGCCAGGCGCTGTATTGAATTGTCTATTGTAAGCGCCAGCACATTACCGTCCTTTTCTCTGGTTGTCCAGACGTTGCCGTAAATATCCCCGTTTCCGTTCACGTTGAAATGCAGTGTTATTTTTTCACCATTGTCTTTAAGTATACTGTCATACGCTTTTTCTATACCTGTCAGCCCGTTGCCGTCAAGGTCTGTGTATCCGATAAGGTGCTGTGCAATATTTGCCGATGAATACCTTTGTGAAACTGTATATATTGTATCGGTATCCACCGGTTTCACAAGGTCTACCACCACACTTCTTTCCCTCTGTATTCTGTTATAAAACTTTTCTCTGTCCTCATCCCTTATGTTTTCAAAAATTTCCTGCAGGTTTGTTTTCTTTGTTACAAGTGCCTTTATGGTATTTTCCGTGCCGGTAATGTTTCGCAGTTTACAATCAACAATATCCGCCCTGCCTGCAGAAAGCTCCACAGACTTCACAGTCTGTTTTTCTGCTGTTTTATAATAATCACCGCACGCCAGCCTTGTCATATTCCACTGCAGTAAAAAAGCAAAGAAAACCATAATACAGGATACAGTAACAAGTCTTTTCTCTGTCAAAAAAACACCTCCGCCATATTATGGACAGAAGTGTTTGTATGTAATCTTTTTACAGGCCGAAACTTTCTCGCAGAGTATTCACAGCCTTTGTTTCAAGACGGGAAACATAGCTTCTGCTGATGTTCAGCACCTGGCTGACTTTCTGCTGTGTCATGGGCTCACAGCCTCCCAGACCATATCTCATTATAAGAATCTGTTTTTCTCTTGGTGGCAGTTTTTCCTCTATCAGCCTGTTCAGCAGTTTCAGGTCTTCCTGCATCAGGCAGTATTCTTCAGTGTTGAAATCATCCTGTATACTGTCTTTCAGTGAGAGCCGGCTGGAATCATTGTTTATTTCAAGGTTATCTTCAAGGGATATTATATTTTCAAGCCCTTTGTTTTTTCTGAAACTCATAAGAATTTCATTTGCTATCCTCCCCCCAATGCGTTTTTGATGCACTGAGGGGATTAGTTTTTCTTAAGGCTCCATCCTCCATATCGTCATCCTCATAATCTACATCGGAGAAGTCCACCAATTCCTCGGTTTCCTCATCATCTTCGGTATTATCGGATGTGACAGCAGCAATTTCCGGATACTCAATTTCATCATCCCGAACACCAAACAAGATTACATGAGCATTGACACCATCCCAAACCACCTTGCGCACGATGGTGCGAATGGCGGCACGTTTCTGTTCAACAGTCATTTCATCAATACCATCCTTGAAGATAGTCAGCAGCTGACGCAGCAAATCAAATTCAATGTCGCTGAGAGCGTGCTGTGAAGTCAGTCCCTCCAGTTCCTGAATACGCTGTTCAAGAGACTGGTATTCTTGGTTCAACTGTTCAATTCGCTTGGTAACATGAGCCTTGGCAGGGCTGTCACCCATATCCACAAGAGAGTCTATCAGAGAATTGATTTTCTTCTCGGTTTCTGCCT
>JAFQAF010000302.1 GCA_017400025.1 Oscillospiraceae bacterium | reverse complement strand
CAGCTGGCACAGGCCTTGCCGCCAACTTTCTGTTCGGCGTCAGCTATTCCTTCGGCTGGACTCCGTGCCTGGGTGCATTCCTGGGCAGTGCACTGGCACTGGCCGGTGTGCAGGAAACAGTGTTTCAGGGTATGGCGCTGCTGGCCTGTTTCGGCCTTGGGCTGGGTGTGCCGTTCATACTGTTCAGCCTGCTGTATGAAAGGCTGAAAGGCGTGGTGTCATTTCTGAAAAAGCACAGCCTGAAAATAAAGTATATCGGCGGGGCAATGCTTATGGCAGTAGGTCTTTCAATGATATTTGACCTTTTTGGCTATTATATGGCTATTTTCAATTGATGTTTACCTTCTAAACAATAGTATTGATTTTTATTGATTTATTAGGTATAATTTAATTCATTCAGTTCATTTAATGAGGTATAGTGTGGAAAAAATCAGCAGCAATATGAAGAAAATACTTGAGGCTACCGTAAGCCTGATGTCATCTTCGCCATATGAAAATATAACCATAAAAGACATCTGTAAGGAAGCAGACGTTTCCAGACAGACTTTTTACAATTACTTCAAAAGCAAGGATGAGATTTTCAGGGTATTTTTCAGTGATATAGCCACCTCCAAAAAGATTTTTTCCTCATCCCAGACCGCAGACTATCTGTTTTCGGAACAGTATATGCTGGACCTGATACAGTTTTTCGATGAGTATTCAACCATTTTTCTCGCTTTGTACAATCAGAACATTCTGTGGTACCTTGGAAAAGATATGGTATCCAGCCATAAAAAGCTGATTTTTTCAAATATCAGGGACAGATACATTCTTGACAAGCGGAATTACTACTATCTGTACATAACACTGCCAAGTGCATATATCTGCCTTGAATGGATTAAAAACGGAAAAAAGGAAACCAGAGAGGAACTGGTAAGCATGATGAAATACTTTCAGAATTTCAGAATAGAAAAATAAAGACACAGCCTTTAAGGCTGTGTCCTTTTATTTATGGTATTTGCTGCCCATATTGATTGAAAGTGCGCGGTAAATCTGCTCCAGTGCAATCAGCCTTGCCAGCTGGTGAGGAAATGTCATCTTTGAAAAAGAAAGGCGCAGATGGCTGGCCTGCTTCACTTTTTCGTGGAGGCCATGGCTGGAACCTATTATAAGGCATATATTTGAATAACCTTCTATACCCTTCTGCTCCACTGTCCTGGCCAGTTCTTCGCTGGAAAGCTGTTTTCCCTCTATGCACAGTGTTATAACAAAGCTCTGCTTCGGGATTGCAGCAAGAATTCTCACACTTTCCTTTTCAAGGGCCCTGTCTATAAGAGTCCGGTTAAGATTCTTTTCCGGCAGGTTTTCGTCATCAAGTTCTATCAGTCTGAAATTGCACATCGGTCTGAGACGTTTTATATACTCGTTGCAGCCGTCAGAAAGAAAGCCTTTCTGCACCTTGCCCATTGCAATTATGGTAATATTCTGCATAAATTATACTCCCCGTATATTAAAATTCTGTGGCATCTGTTATTTCATGGCGTCTGTTCACCTTCACCTGCACATGGTCGGCTATTTTTATGCCGTTTGCCAGGGCTGTGGCAGCCACCTGCCCCAGTGCAAGGGATGGTGTATTGTTGTTGTTTGAAAGGTGGCACAGCTGGATTTTGTCTATGCCGCTTTCGATCAGACGCAGTGTAACCTGGCTGGACTGTGCATTGGACAGGTGGCCGCGGTTGGATGCAATACGTGTTTTAAGATAATATGGATAAGGTCCCTCTTTCAGCATCTGCACATCATAGTTTGATTCCACCACCACCAGGTCCACACCGGAAAGATTTTCAAAGATATTGTCCGTCACCATGCCAAGGTCGGTGGCGATTGACATTTTTGAGCCTTTGTCGGTATGTATGCGGAAACCCAGACAGCCCACGGAATCGTGAGGTGTTTCAAACCCGGTAACGTGGAAAGGGCCGATGTCAGCACCGGTAAAGGAAAGGTCCTGCATTTCGATATGGGCCGGCACAAGCAGCCTGTCCTGCATATAGTCCAGTGTGGCTGCACCGGTATAAAGGGGAACTTTCAGATTTTTCAGGAAAACCTTCAGCCCGGATGTATGGTCTGTGTGTTCGTGACTGACCAGTATACCCTGAAGATTTTTTATATCAAGACCCAGGTCTGTCAGCGCCTTGTTTGTAAGACGGGCAGATTTGCCCATATCAATCAGAATAAATTTTCCGTCCTCTTCAACAACAGAACAGTTGCCGGATGAGCCGGAATAAAGGGAAATGTATCTTGCCATTTAATATTCCTTTTTATATTTTATCAATAAAGCGGAGTGTTCAGCTGCACTCCGCTTTAAATTTTATCAGTATGCTTTTTTCAGCAGGTCATCTTCCGGCACATTAATTTTCTGAATGTCGCCGCCGAGAGCGCGGATTTTCTTTACAATATCCACATAACCTCTTTCAACGTGCTGGATTTCTGTGATTTCACTCTGGCCTTCTGCACAGAGAGCAGCAACCACAAGGGCTGCACCTGCGCGCAGGTCTGTAGCTTTTACCGGGGCAGGGCGGAGTTTATCCACGCCTTCAAAAACAGCCACACGGCCTTCCACCTGGATGTTTGCGCCCATTTTGTTCAGCTCATCGCAATATCTGAAGCGGCTGTCCCAGATGCTTTCTGTAACAATGGAAGTGCCCTTTGCCAGGCAGAGCAGCACGCCCATAACAGGCTGCAGGTCTGTAGGGAAACCAGGGTGAGGCATTGTCTTGATGTTTGTGTTCTGATATTCAGGCACACCTACAACATGAACTGCTTCGTCAAATTCTTCAACGATTGCACCTGTGGCACGCAGCTTGCTGGTGATGGAGTCCAGATGTTCCGGAGTAACATTTTTGATGAGCACATCGCCTTGGGTGGCAGCTGCTGCAACCATAAATGTGCCGGCTTCAATCTGGTCCGGGATATCAGTGTATGTTG
>JAFQAF010000301.1 GCA_017400025.1 Oscillospiraceae bacterium | reverse complement strand
GGTGCCGTCCTGGGCGGAGGCAGTTACGGTAAAGGTTTTGCCTTTTGGGGCGTTGGCGGCAATTTTCAGCTGGCCGCTTATGGAAACAGTGCCCAGGGCCTTGTTGGAAGAAGCCCACAGTATTCTCCGGTATGCCGGCTGTGATTCCGGTGATGTATCCCGGTAGGTCTGCAGGGCTTTAAGCTGTACAGTTTCACCTGCGGCCAGGCGCAGCTGTGTCACATCACGGTTCCGGCTGTCTGTGATAACCACAGACTGTGCACCCTGGCATACATAAATATCCTGATGTGCACTGATTTCCTTAAAGCCTTCGCCGTCGGCCAGGCGGTAGTTCAGTGTGGCTGTCACCCTTACCCAGCCTGTGTAAGGTGTGAGTGTTTTGGTTTTCTTTGCCACAGTAACCTTGCCGTTTTTCACAGTAACGCCCTGTGGGGTTTCCCCTGTTTCCTGTCTGTCGGCATCAAGTGCCCGGACAGTGTAAACCGGGGTTTTGTTTTTGTTCAGTGCCGGTGAGTAGCTGGTGATCAGCTGCATGGATTTGCCCCAGGTCAGCATTGCTGTTTTCAGCATGCCACCGGTGGCCGCATTGGCCGGTGTGCGCAGGGTGATGGTCTGTGCTGTGTTGTCTGCAGCCGGTGAAACTATGTTCACTGTCAGCTTTGCAGTTTTGCCACTGCCGTCCATTGCCTTGGCTGTTACGGTCACTTTGCCGGTTCTGCCCTGCGGGTACAGTGAAATCCAGCCCCTTTCCCCTTCTGTAATCAGTTCTGCGGCGTTTTCGGCAAAACGCAACAATGTTGCATCGGATACTGTCCACTGAATTTCCCCTCTTGTGAGAGGTGCGGCCTTTGTGGCTGTCAGTGTGTAGCCTGCCTGCACCGGCTGGTCGGAATTGATATAAAGGGTTTTAGCTGTCAAGGTGATTGACTTTACAGGGTTTGCAACCGGTGAAACCTTGATTTTCACAGTCTTTTTCAGCCCACTGCCGTCTTTTGCAGTAAGTGTGAGGGAAGCTGTGCCGGTGGCCAGAGGAGTGATTTTCCAGCTGTTTTCGCCGGTTTCTTCCGCTGAAATCACCTTTGGAGAGCCGTTTTTCAGTGAATAATCAGTTGAGGCGCCTTCTGTGGCGGCTATGCGGTATATATCCCGGCTGCCGTCTGCACACAGGGTTTTTGCTGTGATGTCTGTGCCGGCAGAATCCACAAGAGTAAGGTCTGCGGCCAGAGGTTTTGCGGTGACTGCAATGTCAATATATGCGGATTTTGTGTTGTCCGGGTTTGAATTGTCGGTGAGTAACAATGTTACGCGGTATTTGTCCCCTGCTACCGCACCTCTTAAATCCAGTTTTCCGGTGGCGGAAACCAGTGCTGTGCCTTCGCCGGCGGTTTTTTCCACCGTCCACTGTGCTTTTGTGCCGGTGAGTTTTGCCAGGCCGTTGAGATAAGCTGTCAGCTGTGGCTGTGTGCCTGCGGCAATCCGGGCCGGGTCTGCAATGGCGGCAGGCAGGCGGATTTCCAGTGTGCGGAAGTTTACTGAATTCTTTGCCACTGCCTGCAGTGTCACAGTCTGTGAAAGGCCACTGTCTGTATTTTTCACTGTGATTTCAAAGAGGCCTGTCTGTGTGGCTTTTACGTTTGTGCCTTTTGTATTCAGCACCAGTGCGGCTTCTGCTGTTTCAATCACATAATTTTTATAGGCCGCGGCAGGTGTGTGAACCTTGTCTGCGCTGTTGTAAACCACTGCCGGTGTGATAACTGTGTTCACCGGAACAATCCACACATTGCCTTCTGAAGGAATGTTCTTCGGCGGGTTTACATCCAGTGCATAGACGTGCTGCAGCACATTTACTGTGATGGTGGCTTTCTTTGCAGTGCCGTCTGTGGCTGTGGCGGTGACTGTGAACTTGCCCGGGCGGCTGTATTCAAAAAGGCCGTCCCCCAGGTCTTTCACATATTTTGCATTTGTGCCGCCCACTGTCCATTTTACCGGCCGGAACACACCTGCGGAAGTGCCGTCCTTGGCCAGTGGCTGTGCTGTAAGCTGTACTGTGGCTGTGCCGCCGTCATAAAGGTGGGCAGTTATATTTTTTGCAGTGCCGGCATTGTCTGTAAGCAGTACAGAGTTTGCGGCGGTGGTCACCCTTACGGTGATTTCATCGGTGAGCTGTGAGCCGTCCTTTGTGGCGGCTGTGATTTTTGCCACGCCCGGTGCCACAGCCTTTACAGTGCCGTTTTTCACTGTGGCCACTGCAGGGTTGTCAGTTGTCCAGATCAGGGCTTTGTTTGTAGGGCTGGCCGGCATTATTGTGGCGTTGATTTTTGCGGATTTGCCCGCCGCCAGCACATATTCTCTGTTTTCATTTATCGCCAGCCGGGATGAAAGGGACAGGCTGTCCACAGTCACGCCGCCGGTGACGGTGCATTTTGCGGTTTTCTTGCTGCCGTCTATGGCTTTGGCAGTGATGGTGATTTTGCCGGTGGTGCTGTTGAGCATTGTAACCTTTACGGAATTGTAATCAAGCACTTCCACTGCAAAATCCTTGTGGGTGGTATATGTGAACACAAACCG
>JAFQAF010000003.1 GCA_017400025.1 Oscillospiraceae bacterium | reverse complement strand
TTTGTATAATTACAAAAAAAATAAGAAGCTTTGTCAGCTTCTTACCTTTTCTTTTTCTGTATCTGTGTCCACAGCATCTGTACTGTTTTTCCTGGTGTATATCCGCCACAGGCCTATGGCAGCCAGCACAGCTATCAGATGTATGATATTTGATTTGTATCTGGCCTGCACCTCTGAAATCAGCAGCATAAGGGCAAAGCCGAATGTATGAAGGCTTATAAGGAACGCACCGCTGTTTTCAAGACGTTTTATGAAAATATGTAAAGTCCCCGCCAGTGCCAGCAGCATTGTAACTGTGTGCCACAGCTGTGACAGCATAGGTGTTGTGGCCAGCATAAGCTGCCAGGTATTCTGCTGCAGCTGATTCATATTTTCCCTTTCAACACTGTTGAACATCTGTTTTGAAAAATTCCGTATGTCATTTCTCCAGGCTGTTCGTGCTTTTCCGTATGCAAATTCGGCAACAGTTATATCTGCCTCTGACCAGTCTTTGGCAAGCTTTTCAAACAGCAGACCTCGGGCTTCATCCGGGTCCACACCTGCAGTAATCAGATGATTATAATAATGCCCTTCCCCGTGGGATACAAGACCGCCGCCGTAAGGATTGAGGCCTACGTTTATAAAATGCCAGGTGTTAAGGTCCCGGCATTCTGTGCCAAGAACATATGAGGAGCATTTAAGCCCCACTTTATTTATTCCAAGGGACATAGCGGTAAAAACAACGAAAGCCAGCAAAAGTGGCACAATCCTTTTTACTGTGATTCCGTCCCGCATTAGTTTTATCACTGCCACTATAAACACTGCAACCACAAGAACCCGGGCAACAGACTTGAAGCCGTTTGCCAGGCCTGCAGAACAGCCTGCCAGAAGCGCGTAAAGAACAATGTTCAGATTTTTCTTTTCCCTGAACATCTTTATAAGCAGCAGAACAGCCACTGCAACTCCCAGCTGGGCTATAATGTCCGGGGACATATAGAATTCCCTTGCCAGTATACTTGGATTAAGGGCATACAGAGCTGCCGCAATAAAGCCTGCACGTCTGTCCTGTATAATTTCAATAGCTATAAAATAAACTGCCACGGCAATAAGCGCATCTGCCACGAATACAAAAAACATGAATGTGGTGTATTCTATATTGAAGTTTGTAATAAGGTAACGCAGCAGACCTGTAAAGTTGTTCCAGCCATTCTGAAGCACTTTTACAGCCAGTCTTTCCGGTGCTGTACCCTGTGCCCCGTACCAGGCATACCGGCCGTCTGAATACGGTGTCATCACTGAACGGAAAGCAAAGAACAGTGTAAGCCTTGGAATAAGCGCAAGCACAAAGCCAAGTGCAGGTGCAATTGCAAAATGTTTTTCAAACAGCTTTCCGCCATATCTGAAAGTCAGGACATACAGCCCTGCCAGCAAAGCCACAGCTATAACTGTACACAGTACCGGATTCTGAAACCCTATATCCCGGAAATACCCGCTGTTTACAATGTTTTTCCCCATCAGGGCATTTATTGTAACCCATCCGGATGCACAGACTCCGAAGCCCAGAGGAAAAACGAGAAACATCACATAAAAGCATTTTGTAAGAAATAAAGACAGTTTCTTCATCCTATTTCACCTCTGTTTCCTTCAGTCTTTCAATAACTGCATTGTCCACAGTTACCGGGGCGGATTCGTATATATCATAAATAACCATACCCGGTTTCAGGTCGTTGGTTTTTCTTATGTTGCGTACAAAGGTATAGTCCACTTCCACCTTCGGGCTGCCTTTCTGGCTGGAATGATATACTGCCAGCATTGCCGCTTCGTTCTGTGTTGGCAGAGGAATATCCCTGCCTTCGCTCATTACAACAACGTGGCTGCCCGGAGCATTTTTTGTATGGAACCACATATCCTTGCCTCTGGCAGTTTTCATTGTAAGGCGGTCATTCTGCAGGTTGTTTCTGCCCACAAGGATGAGGAAGCCGTCTGAAGATGTGTATCTGATAAAATCCTGAGGTTTCTGCTTCTTTTCCCTGTTTTTGTAATATCTGAGATAGCCTGCATCGTGAAGCTCACTGCGGATGGCCATCAATTCTTTTTCGTTCTGCGCATTGCTTACAGAGTAAGCCACGCTCTGCAGGTATTCCAGTTCAATCTCCCCCTGGGAGATAAGCAGTGTCAGCATTTTAACCGCTGTCTGCTTTCTTTTATATTCCTTATAATATTTCTGGGCGTTCTGATTGCCGGAAAGTTTTGGGTCCAGAGGTATTGTAACATTGGAGTTGTCATAGTAATTGAGCACTTCCACTTTTTTCATGCCCTTTTCCAGCTGCCAGAGGTTTGCAGTAAGCAGTTCGCCATAAATGCGGAATTTTTCATTGTCTGTACTCTGTGCCAGTTCTTCCTTACGGGCAATCTGTTTTCTTACCGTTCTGTCCACAAGGTTCTGTACCAGTTTGTGCAGGTCCTTGCCTTTCTGTCTCAGTCTTTCAGCCTTGTCCTTTTCGCTGTAGTATTCGTCCAGCAGCTGATTAAGGCTGTCAAACCCTTTGAAAGTCAGTCCTTCATACTGTGTAAGCGGCATAAAGCTGAATTCGCTTGGGTTTCCCTGCCGGTTATACACAATTGTAAACTGTGGATTGCTGTAATAGTTTATGACAGTGTTTACAGCTGAAACCACAGCAGCTTCCTGTGCTTCAGTCAGCTTGTCCGCATAGAAATCCCCGGTGCCTGCCAGATATTCTATTTCCCTGGCTATAACCGGGCCCATGCCCTGGCTGCAGCGGAGAAATGCCTGGTTTACCGGGCCGTTGTATGAAAAAGCCTTTTCGATAACAGCCTTTGTTTCGCTGATGAACTTGGGGTTGTCTCTGTTTGGCGGGAGTTTGTACATAAGACCCGGCAGAAGCTGGCGCACTGCGGAAGCATCTGCGTCCACACGCTTCATGGCGTCTATTATCCTGCCGTCACCGTTTATGATTACAAGGTTTGCATAACGGCCCATAAGCTCTGCGGCAATATCTATATTGACTGTATCCCCCATTTCGCTGGTGGCAGTGAAAGAGAGCATTATGATTCTTTCGCCTTCAACACTGGCACAAGACACAAAACGTGCCCCGGACAGGTACTTTCTCATAAGCATACAGAAAGAAGGCGGTGTCTGCGGGTTTTCAAAAGTTTCTTCTGTAATGCACAGACGTGCAGAACCGCTGCGGGCAGAAAGCAGCAGCTTGATATTGCCGTCCCTTCTGCGCAGGTGGAATACAATCTCATCCTTTGAAGGCTGATGAATTTTGTCTATTCTGCTGCCCTGCAGTTTTTCATCCAGTTCACCGGCAAGCAGTGAAAGTGTAATTGCATCTAATGCCATTTATATCTCCTAAATTGTCTGTACCAGGCTTTCCGGAATGAAAACCTGCACATCTGTATCTTCAAAATTATCTTTTATAAGGTTTGCTATAGTTTCTATGCTGTATTTTTCGGAATTGTCATGGCCCAGCATAACCACGCTTATACCTTCGGCGGCAAGGTCAAGGACATCGTGATATTTGCATTCGCCACACAGGAAACAGTCTGCACCGCTTTCAATCACTTCATCCTTCATACCGCTGCCACTGCCTGCACAGATAAAAACAGTATTGATTCTGTTGTGAGGCATTGTAACAGAAGCACTGCCGAAAGCGGATTTACATTTCCAGCCCAGTTCCTGTACAGAAAGGCCCTCTGCCTCTGCAATAATTCCAAATTCAAAGCTGTCATCCGGCACAATCTCAAGGCCCAGTCTTTCCGCTATGTCATAACTGGTGCCCCAGGTGTATTTGTCAAAATTTGTATGTGCACTGATAACACTGATATCATTTTTTATAAGGCTGTGCACCACATCTCCGGCATAGATTTCTTTCAGGCCGGAAAATATTACCGGGTGGTGTGACACTATGATTTTTGCACCGGTTTCCACAGCAACATCCACAACCTGCTGTGTCACATCCAGGCATACCAGCACGCTGTCACTTTCTGCACCGCTGTATATCAGCAGACCGCTGTTGTCCCAGCTTTCCTGTGTATCAAAAGGAAATTCCTTATTCAATAAATCAAAAACCTGACCGGCTGAAATCATAATCTTTTACCTTCTTTTTATACAATATATTAATATTAAATCATATTTTTATTAAATGAGCAATATAAAAAGGGACGATGGACATCGTCCCCGGGGTTATATACTGTTTATAAGGTTTTTAATTTTTTCAATGGCCACTGTATAGTCTTCCCTTGCGCTGCCTGTGTCAATTTCAAAACCTTTCTGTTTTTTCTCCAGCTGTGACAGTATCATTGCAAAATATCCGGCGGCGCTGCTGTCTGTGCAGGCATCGCTTCTGCCTATATACATATCATATATATCCGGCTCTTTTACCTGGCCGGTGTACACTGCGCTGATACAGCTGTAGTATTTGCCTTTTTCGGAAACAGTTTTTTCGCAGCTGATTTCAAAGCCGTGCTCCATCAGATATTTCCTTGCAAAATATCCGCTCTGGGCCGGCAGCAATACCAGCTGTACCTTCTGTTCTTTTATAAACGGAGCATTGTCTATAACCTGTGCAATTGTGTGGCCGCCCAGGCCTGCAATCACAACGTGGGTTATATCTTCTGTATTTTCCAGCCCCTGCAGACCGTCTGTCAGCAGGAATGTGGCTGTATGGGACAAATCATGGGATGCGAAAAGGTCTACAGCCTTCTGCAGTGGCTGTGGATTTATATCTGTGGCAATAATCTGTTCTGCCTTGCCTCTCTGCACAAGATAAAGGCTCAGTTTGCCGTGGTCACAGCCAACGTCACACACTGTTCTGCCATTATCAACAAAAGAGGCAGCCATCAACAAACGACTGCCTAAATTTGTATCTTTCATCAGTTGCCGAAATGAGCGTTCAGTTTTTCAACCAGAGCGTCTGCGTCCACACCGTGAACCCAGCAAGCCTGTTCAATGTTTTCGCCTCTTGCAGATGGGCAACCCAGGCAATGCATACCGATTTCCATAAAGTATACAGCTGTTGTTGGGTCTGTATCTAAAATTTCGCCAAGATTTGTTTTTCTTGTTACTACCATGATGTTCAGTCTCCTTTGCAAATTATTTTATTTTGCGATAGTATTATACCAAACAGGTAGAAAATATGCAATATTCTTGTGACAGAAATCACAGTACCCTACAGATGCATTTTCCTGCCTGCACAAAGCCCTTCTGCATATTACAGAAATGCAGAAGGGCTTATCTTATTATTTTACAGTTATAATCTCTGTGCCGGTCTTTTCCTCTATAAATCTCCTGAAATCCTCCGGCTTTTCAGACAGGCTGCTTTTGTCATATATCTGTGCATGATTCAGGCTGAGTATAAAAACAAAATATTCTTCTGTTTCAGCAACTGCCTTTATTCTGTCATAGAAAAACTCTGATATTCCTGCCTCTGTCCGTGATGTGAATGACACAGGATTTTCAGTATCAAATACAGCTGTGGCCTTTTCTGTGCCTTTAAGCATACGCTTTGCCGCAAACCAGCCGTTTATCCTGTCTTCAAACACAAGGGTGACAGCCAGCACTGCTGCTACCAGTGCATTTATAAGCTTCCTGAATTCAAAAACACCTTTTTCACCGGTAAAGAATATAAGAAATACTGACAGCACAACCAGAAGCCAGCCTATAATATGGCTTCTTCTGCTCTTTTTATTTCGCACCGTCCTGCGCAGGGCTTTTGCCATAATAGTCAGTGCTTTATGATTGCACTCAGTTTCAAAAGTAAATCTCATCATATACCTCCATCAGAAAAGACGTCAGAGTGAGGTATCTGCTACATTATAAACCAGAATTCACTGCCTTTGCCTATTTCGGAGTTTACACCGTATTCAAAACCGTGATTTTCCATTACGGTTTTTACTATGGCAAGACCAAGACCGGTACCCTGTTTCCCCCTTGATTTACGGGAACGGTAGTATTTATCAAACAGGTGACGCTTGTCCTCTTCGCTGATACCTTCGCCGGAGTCAATAACACTCACCTTTACCTTGCCGTTTTCCAGCACATTGATA
Organism: Oscillospiraceae bacterium; assembly: GCA_017400025.1. The sequence continues at coordinate 190 of JAFQAF010000003.1, read as the reverse complement.
CATATTTTCACTTCTGTTTCAGGCGGAGTGTGTATAAGGGCATTGGAAACAAAATTGTGCATTACCCTTTCTATCAGAGATGCATCCGCCATTACATACACCAGTTCAGGACCTTCATATACAACGCTTTTTCCTTCGTTTTCTGCACGGTGGGAATATATATCCGCCACATCCATACACATATCAGCCA
>JAFQAF010000029.1 GCA_017400025.1 Oscillospiraceae bacterium | reverse complement strand
GTGTATACCGGCTATCAGGGAAACAGGGAACAGATTGAATGCGTAAAAAACATTATAAACAGCAGCCTTTGCAGCCGCCGGCTGGTTATAGTAGACCCTGCCATGGCAGACAATGGCCGGCTGTACCCCGGTTTTGACGAAGATTTTGTAAACAGTATGAAAAGCCTGTGCAGTATGGCAGACTATATCCTGCCCAATATCACAGAGGCCTGTCTGATGACGGGCATTGAATACAGGGAAAAGTATGACGAAGCATACATAAAGCGGCTTCTGGCCGGCCTGCAGGAAACAGGGGCGTCCAACATAGTGCTGACCGGTGTCTCCCTTGATGAGGGCACCACAGGGGCGGCAATGCTTATTGAGGGCCACTACAGCCGCCACTCCCACAGGCGCCTGCCTTTTTCCTGCCACGGCACAGGGGATTTATTTGCTTCAGCTTTTACAGGCTGCCTTGTTGCTGGGATGACGGCGCAGGCCGCAGTTGCAGAGGCTTCAGACTTTGTGCTGGACAGTATGCTGGAAACAGCCTCCAGACCGGAGCATTACTACGGCCCTGTATTTGAACCGGTGCTCACCGGTATTTCAGACAGAATAAAAAAATACATTACAGAAGGAGATAACCTATGAAATCATCAAAAAAACTTGTTATGGCAGCCCTGATGGCGGCCCTGGCCTGTGTGGCTACTATGGCAGTGAAAATTCCTTCACCTCTTCACGGATACATAAATCTGGGGGACTGCATTGTCCTTATGCGGGGCTGGCTGCTTCCGCCGCAGTACGGCTTTCTTGCGGCAGGTATCGGGTCAGCTATGGCAGATGTGTTTTCGGGTTATGCCGCCTATGCACCGGCCACCTTTGTGATAAAAGGACTTATGGCGGTGGTGGCATATACGGTTTCTGCAATGCTGAACAACCGTATGAATGATACAGCCTGCAGGGTTGCAGCCGGTATATCTGCTGAAATTGTAATGGTAGCAGGATATCTGGCCTTTGAAACAGCACTTTACGGCTTTGTGCCGTCCCTGGCCAATGTACCGGCAAATATGGTGCAGGGTGCAGCAGGGATTATTATGGGCACAATACTTATGAAAGCCTTCGGCAAGGCAGGCATTGAGCACATTCTGTGAATCCGTGCTACGGAGCTGAAAAACAGTCAGAGACAGTTCCCGGTATTTTCATAAACAAAAAAGCACAGCAGTTATGCTGTGCTTTTATCGTCTGTATAAATTATGGGTTTATTCAATTACTACAGATTTGATAACAACAGGATCCAGTGGCATATCCCAAGGGTTTGTTCTCACTGCTGCAATTCTGTCTACAACGTCCATACCTTCCACAACTTTACCGAAAGCTGCGTACTGGCCGTCCAGGTGCGGTGCATCCATATGCATGATAAAGAACTGGCTGCCTGCTGAATCAGGTACAGCTGTTCTTGCCATGGACAGCACACCTCTTGTGTGTTTCAGGTCATTTTTAACGCCGTTTGCTGCAAATTCGCCTTTGATTGTCCAGCCCGGGCCGCCTGTGCCGTTGCCTTTAGGGCAGCCGCCCTGAATCATAAAGCCACGGATTACTCTGTGGAATGTCAGGCCGTTGTAGAAACCTGCGTTTACAAGTTTTTCAAAGTTTTCTACTGTTTTTGGTGCAATTTCAGGGTAAAGTTCAATTCTGATAACTTCACCTGTATCCATTGTCATAACTACCATATTAGTGTTTCTCCTTTATTTTTAATGTCTGCATTATAGTATATACTATTTCTCTCCATAAATCAAAGCATTTTCCCCGCTTTGTGATATTTTTACTGCTGCCGGCATAAAAATT
>JAFQAF010000300.1 GCA_017400025.1 Oscillospiraceae bacterium | reverse complement strand
GCGTGAGAAATCCAGCAGGTTTTCCACCATTGAATAAAGGCGTTCAGTTTCTGTGAGGATAACCTTTGAGCCTTTTTTTACCGCTGATATATCCTGGGTGTTGTCCAGTGTTTCGGCCCAGCCTTTTATGGCTGTGAGAGGTGTGCGCAGTTCGTGGGAAACCGATGATATAAAATCATTCTTTATTTCATCTGTTCTGCCCAGTTCCTGTGCCATATTGTTTATGGCGTCGCACAGCTGACCGATTTCATCATCATAGGTGTTTTTTATACGCACGTCAAACTGTCCCTTGCTGATTTGGGCTGCAGTGGCCTCTATACTGTGTATAGGCCGCACAATACTGCGGACAAAATACATACCGGACATAACTGAAAAAGCCATGATTGCAAGGGCTATCATAGCGCCGAAGGCTATGATTATGCCTATTTCCTCATCCACCCTGTCCATACCTGTAACAAGACGTATGGCGTAGATTTCCTCCATATGAGGGGTGATAATGCAGGTGGCTGTAAGCACTTTTTCCCCCATCCGGGTGCGGTATGTGTTTGTGGCTATGCCGTCTGCCGACTGCTGTGCAAGGGCAATATCCTCCAGATGACGCTCATCGTTGGGCATAAAGCCAGTGGATGTGGCCATAATTCTGCCGTTTGTGCCTATGAACATAAACTCAAACTTGTCCTTTTCGTCAAAATCCTCGCTGATTCTGTAAAGCAGCTGGGTGCGTTCACTGTCAGAAAGATTTGAAGAAGCGGCAAGAGTGCCGTTTATAGTGTTTATCCTTGAAAGAATAACACTGTCTGCGGCAGAGTAATATGAATTGCGGACAAACACAGATACAGCAATCACAGCCGCAAGGAGCACCACAAGAGTGGAGGTAAGGCAGCCTTTTATCCATCTTTTTGTAATACTGTTCATATACTTTCCCTGAAAATCATACACTCCAGCGGTAACCGTAGCCCCACACTGTAACTATATACTCCGGATTGGATGCATCTTCCTCTATCTTCATTCTAAGACGGCGGATATTTACATCAACTATCTTGATATCACCGAAGTAGTTTTTACCCCATACGCCCTCAAGGATTTTTTCCCTTACAAGGGCCACACCTTCATTGCGGAAGAAAAGCTCCATAATTGCAAACTCCACACTGGTAAGGTCTATTGTTGTATCATCTTTTTTCAGTATGCGGCTTTTGAGGTCCAGCACAAAAGGACCGGACTCCAGTATATCTTCTGATTCCCGGGATTTGCTATGTTTTTTCAGTCTGCGCAGCAGTGCCATAACTCGTGCCAGCAGTTCCTGCACACCGAAAGGCTTTGTGATATAGTCATCGGCCCCTACGGAAAGAGACAGCACCTTGTCCTGCTCCTGGCTTTTGGCAGACAGCATGATAATACCTATGCTGTCATTGTTTCTGCGTATATACTCACACAGTGATATGCCGCTCATACCCGGCAGCATTATATCCAGCATTGCAATATCAAAGTCAGTCCTGCCGCTGTCAAAAACCAGCTTTGCATGTTCGGCACTGTTCACACGTGTAACACTGTGGCCTGCCATTGTAAGATTTATTTCTATTACTTCACCTATATTGTCTTCATCTTCAACAACAAGAATTCTTGCCATGGTAAACCTCCTGCTATTTCAAATACATAAGTCCTGTTGATATATATTCCCTCTGCAAAGAAGACACATCCTCATGGAATGTTATTTTCACCTGCACAGTACCTTTGCTTACTGTGACAGTATTTTCTCCGTCATTTTCACCGGCTACGGATATCAGTTCAAACTGCACCAGCACCTGGCCGTCAGATGTCTGCAGTACCTGCCACACGCCCTCTCTGTCCCCGTTGGCCAGCGTGATGTGGTTCAGCCATTCGTCCGGCAGCGGGAAAAATGTGCCACTTTCAGCTTCGCACACACCGTAGTATACACGCTGCGGTGCTTCTTTGAGAAAGCAGGTCCATTCCATCTGTTTGAGATTATGGCTGTAGGATGTGCCGTCATCAATTATGGTAGGGGTTTCCAGATATCCGTCTCCGTCCACATCCCTGCTGTTCAGTTCATAGTTGAAATACCATATTTTCTGCACCACGTCCGCGGGCAGGACTGTGGACATTTCAAAATCATCATAATGTATGGCCTCTGTATACACCCTGTGATATCTGTCCTTGTAGTCCACAAGGATAACTTCCCTTTCGGCCCGGTCACAGCTGCTGAAGGCAATATTGGTCACATCGATATTGCGTACATCTATGGTGCGTGATACAAGGTTTGTAAGATAATCATTGTAATGAGTGCTGAACAGTTTCAGCTGTGTGCGCTGGTTGCCTGCATTTATGCCCGCCAGCACAATATCCGAAATGCCGTCACCGGTCACATCGTGCACAACGTATTCCTGGCATGGGTTTGTGTGAAGCTCTGTTTCATTTTCTTCTGATAAAAAATACACAGAAAGGAGAATTTCACTGTCATCAGAGAAAGTGTACCCCACCAGAATCTGCTTTTCCGGGCCTTTAGTGAGATGTTCAAAACTGACTCTGTATATCTCACTGCCGTAGCCTTCAATATCCTGCAGGAGAATCCAGCCATCCTCTGTGTTTTTCATCAGAGCCATGCGGGCAACAGTGCCGCTGGAAGGCAGGCTGTACATAACAACCGCTTCATCCCTGCCGTCACCGTCCAGGTCCACAATCTGCACCGGGGAAAGATTGTCCCCGTTTTTCGGGTATTTCAGCCTTACTTCCTGGCCTGCATATTCGTTGAGGGAGGCAATAATCCGGCTCTCCCTTTCGGAAAGTTTAGGCGCAGAAAGAAGATTTAAAATATTGTTTCGGCTGGCTATGCCGCTGCAGCCTGTAAGGAGCAGCAGTGGCAGCAGCAGTGCAAATAATTTCTTCATACTATTTCCTTTATTCAAAAACAGGTATATTTATTATATTTTACCACTAAAAGAGAAATAATCCAATACTCATCATCAATATACCTGCTATTGTACCATAAATTGTGTGTTTAATATTTGATAATTTTATTGCATCAGGTAACAATTCACATATTGCGGCCTGGCACATAATACCTGCCACCACAGGCATAACACCGTTGAGAAAAGCAGCAGACAGCAGGTCTTTCAGCAGCAGGTAGGCAATTATTCCCCCGGCAGGCTCTGCAAGGCCGGCCAGCAGGCTGCGCAGAAAAGCACGCCACCTGCTGCCGGTAACATACAGCACAGGCGCAGCTATTGCCATGCCCTCCGGCAGATTGTGCAGTGCCACTGCCAGTGCCACGCGCAGGCCCATGGTTGTATCCCGTGTGGCGGTAAACATCGTCAGCACGCCTTCCGGCATGTTGTGCAGAACCATCACAAGGGTGGTCACTGCTGCCATACGGCGCACCGATTCCACAGAATCCCCTTTGTACTTTTCCCGCGGCAAGGCAATGCCCTCTATTGCACTGCCCATTATCCATCCGGTGAAAAAAAGGGACAGCACCGCTTTCAGCGCAGTGAATTCCGGCATATAGACACAGTATTTTTCAAAGCTTTCCACCATCAGGTCGGCCAGCGAAACTGTGACCATTACCCCGGCGGCAAACCCCTGTGAAAAGGATATCCTGCTATCATCAGCGCCGCCTGCCAGCACAACAGCCAGACCGCCCAGACCTGTGGAAAGGCCTGCAATAACACATAAAGCAATGGGATAAATCATAATTTTCTCCTCTGATTTAAAAGTATTACAGAAGTATATGCCGCAGACAAAAGAAAT
>JAFQAF010000299.1 GCA_017400025.1 Oscillospiraceae bacterium | reverse complement strand
GGCCACAGTGCGCCCAACTGGGGGGAAAACCTGTTTTCAGTACCTGCCGCCCTTGCCACATTTTTTGACGGCACTGTGTTTTACCGCGTGCCCCAGCTGGCAGGCAGTCTGGTTTTCCTGCTGTTTATGGCGGTATACTTTTGCCGAAAAGGCATCACCGCAAAGGAAAAGGCAGTTACTGCGCTTTTTTACCGGTTCATGGTCTTTTCCCTTTACAACGGGGTGCTGTACCATATATGGCACGGCTTTGCACAGCCTATGGATTTCCCCTACAGGCACACCTTTGCATACGCTTTCCTGCTGCTGTTTATATGCCGAAAGGCAGTGGAAAATATTGATGTTTCCCGGGCCTTCCGGGGTACAGCCGGGTTTGTGATGCTGGCCGGGGGAATTCTCTTTGCAATGAAAGGGAAAATCCGCCTTCCAGGCAGTACTGTGGCTTTCAGTGCTGTTCTGTGCACGGTCTGCCTTGTGGCGTTTATTCTGTCCGCAACAGACAGAAAGAAAACAAATATCCTGCTTTCTGCAGTTGTGGTATTTGCCGCCCTTTCCAATGGCTGTGCATATATGAAAGCGGAAAAGAATATATACTGCGGTCTCTATCCCCCTCTGCCTGCAGGGAAATACGGGGAGAATTATCAGCAGGTCACAGCCGCCCTGGGTGAAACAGGGGATGCCGGCTTTTACAGGGTGGCAGATATCACCGCCCGTGACTACAACCAGCCTATGGGCACCGGCTATTACGGCACAAACCATTACAGCTCCACCTTTGACAGCGTGCAGAAGCAGATGTTTGTACATTTCGGCTACCGGGATACCTACTACAGCACTATATATGACCACTCCCACGTTGTCACCGATTCCCTTTTCGGCATAAAATACCTGCTGTCCTCTGAAACAGACAGCTATGACAGCCACTATCCGCTTCTGGATAAAGGGGAAAGAACCCTTTACACAAACCCTTATGCACTGCCCCTGCTTTTCACCGGTGATACAGCCGCTGTGGAATATTCGCAGGACGGCCTTTATCACGCAGACAATATGTTTTTTGCATTGACAGGGCACAAGGTTTTAAATTATGATAAAAGTGTGGACTATGCCTCACTGCAGGCTGCATCATCACAGCTGCAGGCACAGTCTGCCACAGATATAAAGGAAAACGGCGCAGTGCTGAAGTTCACTGCCCGGGGAAAGTACCTGCTTTCCACTATAATATATGATGAAAACTGGCATATAAAAGTAAACGGCAGGGCGGTGCAGCCACTGCGCTTTATGGAGCATTTTCTCGCCTTCCCGCTGGAGGCAGGGCGGTGCACCGTGCAGATGGTCTACATACCCGGCGGCTTTGTGCCGGGCTGTGTGATGTGTATCACTGCCGCCGTGTGGCTTTTTATCTGCCTTAACATAAACAGAAAGAAAAAGGAGATTTGAATTTGGCTGTTTTCAGACCGGACTTTATTTTTTCACAGACCACAAAAATCACCCCACAGTTTTTAAAGGAGCAGGGTATAGAAAACCTGCTGCTGGATGTGGACAACACCCTGACCACCCACAACAACCCGGAGCCAAGCCCAGGCATAGATGAGTGGCTGGACACCATGCGTGCAAATGGTATAAAAATGGTGATTATATCCAATAACAACAAAAAAAGGGTAGAGCCTTTTGCGGCACGCCTTGGCCTGCCTTTCTGCTCCATGTCCTGCAAGCCTCTGCCAAACGGATACATAAAAGGCATGAAAATGCTGGGCGGTAACAGAAAAAACACAGCTATGGTAGGGGACCAGATTTTCACCGATGTAATGGGTGCAAATCTTTCCGGCATGAAGTGCTTTATGGTGCTGGCAATCCTTCACGAAGACGGCGCCGGCTTTAAATTCAAGCGTATGCTGGAAAAAGGCTTTATAGACAAATATCTTAAACAGCAGGGAGGGCCTCTCTGATGGTACTTTTCGGCCCGGCCGGCCTTGCAGACAGCTTCAAGGCAAAAGGCTACAAAAAATCCATACAGGTGGCGGACTACCTTTCAGAATTCGGCCTCACAGCCTTTGAATATCAGTGCGGCCGCGGTGTGAAAATAGGCACAGAAGCGGCAAAGGACCTGGGAAACGTGCTGGCAGACAAAAATATACAGGTTTCCCTCCACGCCCCGTATTTTATTTCCATGTCTTCCCTTGAGGAAGAAAAAAGGCTGAACAGTGTAAACTACATCCTGCAGTCAGCCCGGGCACTGGACGCAATGGGCGGCAGAAGAATCATCTTCCATTCCGGCTCCTGCGGCAAAATCACAAGACAGGAAGCACTGGCCAAGGCCATGGATACCATGGGGCTGATGGTTAGGGCAATGGATGACAGCGGCTTTGGCCATATGACACTCTGCCCGGAGACTATGGGCAAGGTAAACCAGCTGGGCAGTCTTTCCGAAGTGCTGGAGCTGTGCAAGGTGGATAAAAGAATTCTGCCCTGTATAGATTTCGGCCATCTTAATGCCCGTGACGGCGGCATAATAAAGGGAAAGGACGATTATCTGCGAATAATCGATACCATAGCTGAAACCCTGAAGGATGACCGCTTTATCCACTTCCATTCCCATTTTTCCAAGATAGAGTACACCGCCGGCGGTGAAAAACGCCACCTCACCTTTGAGGATACCGTGTGGGGCCCACAGTTTGAGCCGCTGATGGATGTGGTGTATGAAAACAATCTGTCCCCGGTGTTTATATGCGAAAGCGCCGGCACACAGACAGAGGACGCCCTGACGATGAAAACCTATCTTGAAAATTTAAAAGGTAAATAATGCAGCCACGGCTGCCATATATAGAAAAGGAGTTGCAACTGAAATGAACAGAATAGACAGATTTATTGAACTGGCAGGCAAAAACCCTGAATTTGAAGGCGCAGTTATCACCAGCAGACAGAACAGATTCTACATGCTGAACATGCATTCTTCCGCAGGCACAATCCTCCTGTTCAAAGACGCAGCATATTTTATCATAGACTTCCGTTATATCGAACTGGCACAGAAAACAGTGAAAAACGCCACAGTTATCATGCAGGGCAAACTGTACGAACAGATTAATGAACTGCTGGCAAAACACGGCGTGAAAAAACTGTGGGTTGAAGAAAGTATGACTGTTGGCCAGCTGAACACAATGAAAGCTGCCCTTACAGCAGAAATCGTGACAGACAGCCCTCTGACAAAAATTGTAAACGAAATGCGCCAGATAAAATCCAGGGAAGAGCTGGAAATCATCAAAACCGGTCAGGCTATTTCCGATGCAGGCTTTGACTTCATCATCACACAGCTGGCCGCAGGCCGCAGTGAAAGGGAACTGGCTATCGAACTGGAAACCTTTATGCGCAAACAGGGTGCATCCGGCATAGCATTTGACACTATCCTTGTATCCGGCAAAAACTCATCACTGCCACACGGCGTGCCATCAGACAAACTGCTGGAAAAAGGCGATTTTGTCACAATGGACTATGGTGCAGCCTACGGCGGCTACTGCACAGATATGACACGTACTGTTGCCATCGGCTATGCCACAGACGAAATGAAACAGGTTTACAACACTGTTCTGGAAGCACAGCTGAAAGCAATGGAACACATAAAAGCAGGCAAAATCTGCGGTGATATAGACAAAATCGCCCGTGACCATATTTACGGCAACGGCTATGAAGGCTACTTCGGCCACAGCCTGGGCCACAGCTTCGGCATTGATGTGCACGAAACACCGGGCTTTGCACCGGGCAACACCACAGTGCTGCAGCCGGGCATGATGCTGTCTGTTGAACCGGGCATCTATATTCCGGATAAATTCGGCGTGCGTATAGAAGACACAATCTATGTGACAGAAGACGGCTTTGAAAACATTACCCGCAGCCCTAAAGAGCTGATTATCCTTTAATTCAAAACAATAAATACAAATTTACTATTGAAATATTGCATGATATATTGTAAAATGTTATGGTATAACAAAATAATATAGTTATTGTTAAAAATTAGCGATATAAACAATTTGGAGGTAATATTATGATTACAGCAGGCGATTTCAGAAATGGTCTTACATTTGAAATCAATGGTCAGCCACATATCATCGTGGAATTCCAGCACGTAAAACCAGGTAAAGGCGCAGCTTTCGTTAGAACAAAATATAAAAACCTTATCACAGGTGCTATCAGAGAAGAAAGCTTCAACCCAACAGCAAAATTCTCCCCAGCACGTGTTGACAGAGCAGAAATGCAGTACCTGTACAACGACGGCGAAGTTTACTACGTAATGGACGTAGAAACATTTGACCAGATCATACTGCCAATGGAAGAAAACAAAGATGCATTCAAATTTGTAAGAGAAAACACAAACGTTAGAGTTCTCTCCTACAACGGCAGCGTTTTCGGTGTTGAACCAGACAACTTTGTAGTTCTGGAAGTTACAGAAACAGAACCAGGCCTGAAAGGCAACACAGCTACAAACACACTGAAACCAGCTACAGTAGAAACAGGTGCTGAAGTAAGAGTTCCACTGTTTATCGAACAGGGCGAACTGATTGAAATCGACACAAGAGATGGTTCTTACATGGGCCGTGCAAAATCTTACGACAAATAATCCTGTATTAACAAAACAACCACAGAAACGGAGAATATGATTATGATGTCTCTTACAGAAAAACTGGCATATATCCAGGGCCTCTGCGAAGGTCTTGCACTTGATGAAACAACAAAAGAAGGCAAAGTTCTGCTTGCAATTGTTGACCTGCTGGATGACCTTACAGATACAGTAAGCCAGCTGGACATTGATATCGACCAGATTTTTGACGAAATCGACGCTATCGACGAAGACCTGACAGACGTTGAAGACGCTCTG
>JAFQAF010000298.1 GCA_017400025.1 Oscillospiraceae bacterium | reverse complement strand
TGTAAAAGTGAAAATAATTACGCCCATAAGGGAAAGCCGTGAACTTCACTATGAAGGAAAAGCCATATATCTTTCTTTTGATGCACGGTACGAATATGAGGACGGCAGTACAGATGCAGCTGTCCTGAGATTTATGGGCGAAAGAAAATGGATTCAGGTTTATGAATGGCAGCTGATAGACTGTGCCCCTACATCACATACGGCTGTATAAAAAATAATCAGAGTATAAAAAAGACCGTTCATATGAACGGTCTTTTTAAACTGTGAATATAATTATTTAACGATTTCGCCAACTGTTGCGCCGCCGCATGCGTTAGCTTCGTCTGTATCGATGTGCATAGCTGTTGCGTAAGAAGCAGATACTCTAACTACAACGTCATCGAAAATAAGGCTTCTGCCGTCGGAATCAACTTTAACTTTAACGATTTCTTTGTCGGATACACCAAATGCTGCTGCATCTTCAGGTGTGATGTGGATGTGACGTTTTGCAACGATTACACCGTATTCCAGGTCAACTTCGCCAGCTGGGCCAACGAGTTTGCAAGGTGCAGAACCTTCCAGAACGCCGGATTCTCTAACTGGTGCATTCAGGCCGATAGAACGTGCGTCTGTAGCAGACAGTTCAACCTGAGATTCTTTTCTTACCGGACCAAGGATAGAAACGTTTTTCAGTTCTCTTTTTGGACCAACAACTGTTACTCTTTCTTCGCAAGCAAACTGGCCTGGCTGAGAAAGGTCTTTTTTGTGTGTGAGCTGGTGACCAGCGCCAAACAGTATATCAACATGTTCCTGTGAAAGGTGAATGTGTCTTGCAGATGTTTCAACTAAAACTTTTGCCATTTTTAAATCCTCCAGAAAAATTATTTTTCATCATCTACAATCATACCTTAATTTATTTATTTTTACAAGAAAAAATTATGTGAATATGATTTTTCAAACATTTGCACAAATTTATATTGAAAAAATATTGTTGTTTGTAAATTCTCACAATCAATATAAGCTATAACTATGCTTTTTAAAGATTATTTACAGGGTATTTTATGGATAAAATGTTTACTTTTCTTTACAGAAGAAAAAAGATTTACACAGAATGTGCCAGGGCTGTCCTGACAGACAATTACAGATATTACTGCAGCTTGACCGATACAGAGTCTGCTGACAGAATGTATAAAGAAATATGCACCGCCCTGCAGCATTCCGGTACAATATTCCTTTATGATAGAATAGGCTGCATCAGAAATTGCATTTTACAGAAAATTGCAGAAAATTACTGTCAATCACACACTGTTTATATAATTGAAGATGATATGTGCACAGGCAGTATTCTTGGAATATATGCCCCATCGCAGAAAGTGTATATATTTTCTTTCAGAGAACCCTGCAATACTTCCGCAGTATGTTTTGACCTGAACGGGTGTTACATATCGCCTGACAGACGAAGGTACTCCGATTCCCGGTACATAGAAGTCGCTAATTATTTTATTAGCAGCCGGTGCAGTATTGATAAACCCGGAAGTATTGTGATATAATTTTTATGTAATGAAATTTACATCAAAAAGGAGACGGTTATTATGGATTTCAAAAAAGTAAATCTTGTTTATTTCAGCGCAACTGATGTAAGCAAAAAATACGCACAGGCTATGGGCAAAGCTCTGGAAACAGAAGTAGTTGAATACAACTTCACAACTCCTGAAAACAGAGACCCTGCAAAAGCACCGGCTTTCGGCAAAGAAGACCTGGTTATTCTGGCACTGCCAATCTACGGCGGCAGAGTTCCTACAGTTTGTCTTGAATATGTGGAAGCTCTTAAAGGCGACCAGACACCATGTGTTGTTGTAGGTACATACGGCAACAGACATTATGATGACGCTGTTGTTGAAATGGAAGATATGATGAACGCACAGGGCTTTGTAGTAGTAGGCGGCGCTGCAGTTATCGGCAGACACTCATTCTCTGACCAGATTGCAGGCCACAGACCAGACGCTGCTGACCTGGAAGGTGCTGCAGAATTCATCAAGCTGGTAGTTGCAAAAGAAGGCAAAAAACTGGCTGAAGGCACAATCCCTGGCGCAAGACCATACAAAGAAAAAGGCGGCGCTGCAAACACTCTGCTGCCATCCACAAGCGATGCATGTATCGGCTGTATGGTATGTGCTGACAACTGCCCTAACGGTGTAATCAGCAAGGATGACCCAAAAGAATTTGCAAAAGATGCAGCTGCATGTCTGAAATGCAACAGCTGTGTAGTTAAATGCCCTGTTGGTGCAAAAGAATTCACACAGGAAGCATTCAAGAAAACACAGGAATTCTGCATCGGAGCTTTCGGTTCACCTGACAAAGAAAACCTGTACTGGCTGTAATATCGTTTTTTATAAACTCCCCTTATCCTGTGATAGGGGGAGTTTTACTTGAATATAGCTTTGATTAATGCTATACTTTCTATATAAAATAATAACTTTCGGGTGAAAATATGAATACCAGACCTTTTTTCTCAATAGGAATTCCTGTTTACAATGCTGAAAAATATCTGCGGGATACCCTGAACAGCATTCTTGAACAAAGCTTCAAAGATATTGAAGTCATTCTTGTAAATGATGGCTCCAAAGACAGAAGCGAAGAAATTATAAAAGAGTTTATCGAAAAAGACAGCCGCGTAAAACTTATCAGCAAAAAAAATTCCGGGCCTGCCGCAGCAAGAAATGTTGCACTGTACAGGGCTACAGGCATATATATGGGTTTTATAGACAGCGATGACCTGCTGAACCCCGGTGTACTTGAACAGATACATAAGGAAATTACAGAAGCAGACTACCCAGATGTGGTCAGTGCAGGTTTCTCACGCATAGTTGGTGACAAAGTAATAGATGCCCCTAATCTGTATCCTGGTGACGAAAGTTTCCCCGCTGAACTGACTGCCGATGAAAAATTTGTGGAATGGACCACAAAGCATTTCATAGGTCATCACTGTGCAAAATACTACAGAACAGACTTTCTCCGTGATAACGGTATTTCCTATTACAGCCGCCTGTGGGCACAGGAAGACTATGAGTTTATGTTCCATGTATACAGAAAGGCTGACCGAATCATAACATCAGATGTGAGGGTTTTCAATTACTACAAACAGAGAGAAAACTCCATCTCTACTGAATGGTCCTACAGGGCTGTTCTGGGTGTATTCTCCCGCTGGATGGATTATTTCCGGGATGCAGAACTGATGCAGCTTTCAGACAGGCACAGAAAAATGGTTGCTGATGAAAAGAAAAAATTTATCTCCACAATACGCAGAAACAGTGTCTCTATGCCTTTCAACAAAACACCTGCAGATGTAATGAAATTCTGTAGTCTGATTGAACATTACAATATAGACAGAGAAATCCGCCGTCTGCCTGTAAAAGGCGAAAGTCTGGCATACACCGCAATTTATATGATGTACAAGCTGTTCGGAATAAAATTCACACAGAAAATTTTATGTATGCTTGTAAAATTCAAAAAGAAATAAACAATAAACCGCACCCTGCACCGGTGCGGTTATTATTTTTCCTTGCTTTCCATAAAATTATATAAAAAACGGAGAATTTTATGGAAGAAAAACTTTCTTTGAAGCAGCTGATATGGATTGGCACAGGGCATGTGATAGGTGCCGGAGTGGTAAGTATTGTGGGAAGTGCCATAGCCGTAACAGGATATTCTGTATGGCTGGCATTTGCGGTGGCATGTCTGCTGTCTTTTATCAGGATACTGCCGGTGATATTTTTCAATTCAGCTGTCATTGCTGAAGGCGGCCGCTACGGAATGATAACACGATGCGCCGGGCAGCAGTACGGCGGGCTGATAACTCTTTCAAGCTTACTGAACTGGTCTGCCAGAGGTACGGCCGTAGTGGCCCTGGGCGGATACATACTGGATTATCTTCCGGCAGTAAACAGCAAGGCTGTGACTCTGGCTGTATGGACTGTATTCTGCATTGCCAATCTTTACGGAATCAACATGATGAGCCGAATACAGAGCATTGCCACACCGCTGTTGCTGGCTGCCCTTGCATTGTTTTCTGCAGCATGTATATTCAACATGCAGAACAACTGTTTTGATTTTTCATCAGAATATATGTTTACCGGCGGAAGCCGGGGCTTTTTCACTACAGTTGTCTTGCTGAGTTATTCCTGCGACGGAATTGCCTCACTTGCAAACTATTCCACGCAGACAGAAAATCCGCTGAAAAATATCCCCCTGGCTATGATTGCGGTAAGCGGAATCACAACAGTCATATATATTCTTGTGGGTATTGCAAGTATAGCTGTACTGCCTCTTGATAAAATTTCCGGCAGGACACTGATTGTGACAGCTGAGTATGTACTGCCTCCCTTTATGTTCAATCTCTTTGTTTTATGCGGTCCTGTGATGGCTCTTGTAACCACAATGAATGCCGGTATACCGGACTCTGCCCTACCTGTGATGGCGGGAGTAAAGGAAGGCTGGCTGCCACAGTGGCTGGCAAAACAGAACAGATACGGAGCATATTATGTCTCAGTTATAATAATTTATATAATAGGTGCTATGCCGGTATTGCTGGATTTTTCTGTTGCACAGATTGCAAGCATAACAATGGTGCTCAGCCGGCTGGCCGCTGTATTGCTGATAGTGTCTGCTGTAAATTTTCCTTTTGTATTTAAAAAGCAATGGGAACGGTCTTTTATGCATATTCCCCTGCCCGTATACTTTCTTTCTGTTATCCGGTGTGCGGTTATAGAAATGTTTGTTGTTGTAAAAGCTTTACGGGAACTGACACCGGGGATGGTTGTGCTTAACATTATACTTTTGGTAGCATGTGTGGGGTATGGTATTGTAAAGATGAAACAAATTAACAACAATAGTGAAAATTTTATTAAATAACCTT
>JAFQAF010000297.1 GCA_017400025.1 Oscillospiraceae bacterium | reverse complement strand
GTCAGACAGGAAGCGGCTGCAGCAGAACGGCTGGCCGCACACGCCTATGCCGCCCATCATTTTGCTTTCGTCGCGCACGCCTATCTGGCGCAGCTCTATTCTTGTGCGGAAAATCTGTGCCAGTTCCTTTACCAGTTCACGGAAATCCACACGGCCGTCTGCTGTAAAGTAGAACAGTGCCTTTGAACGGTCAAAGGTGTATTCCACGTCAATCAGCTTCATATCCAGTTTGTGCTTTGCAATTTTTTCCAGACAGATATCAAAGGCTTTTTTCTCGTCACGTCTGTTCCGGTTCATTTTTTCAATGTCCTGCTTTGTGGCAATGCGGGACACAGCCTTAAGCGGTTTTACAATCTTGTCATCACTTTCGCCGTGGACACCCTGCACCACCAGGCCGCATTCCAGACCGCGTGCAGTATCGACTATCACATAGTCGCCTTTGTTGATTTCAAATTCGCCCGGGTCAAAGAAGTATACTTTGCCGCCTTCCTTGAAACGGACGCCGATTACATTTATCATATATGGCTGAATACCCTGTGGGGTATATCCTTTCTTTCAGAATATAATATATCTATTTTATACAAAATGCATATAAAATGCAATTACTTTGTGATTTCAACACTGAAATTTTCAATCACAAGGTTCAGATTGGCATTTGTTGCCAGAATTTCGTTGTATCTGCCGATGGTTTTTATCATCTCTATGCTTTTTGGGGAAAGATTGCGGTGGCATATATCCACAAGATCTGCCAGCATCAGCCTGAACTCGTCCTTGTTTTTTGCATACCGGTAGCATATTTTTGATACGCCGTAGCCGTCCCCGTTCATAGCATGGCTGAATACGGCTGTGGCACTGTTCAGCACAGCCCGGCGTTTTTCGCTTTCCAGCACAGCTTTTATCTTGCCTATATTCTCCCCGTAAATTTTCATCAGGCTGTCCACTGAGGCCATATCTGCCCCGGCGGTACGGAAATAGTCCAGCACTTCCCGGCGGGACGGAGTGTTCAGCGTAAACACAGCACAGCGGCTGCGTATGGTGGCCAGAATGGCGGCAGGGTTGTTGGTGGTGAGGATATATGTTGTATCGTTTTTCGGTTCTTCCAGGTTTTTCAGCAGGGCGTTGGCAGAGTTTATATTGAAGTTTTCGCAGTTTTCAATTATTATAACCCTTTTTTCGCCGCTTATGGATGAATAGCTGACATTTTCATTAATCTGCCTGATTTTGTCAACTCTGATAAGCCCGCTGGCACCTTCTCCCCTTACAATCTGTACCAGTGGGCTTTTTCCGGCTGCTATGCCGTCTGTGTCGGTACTGCCGGTAATATCTGCGGCCAGCAGCAGTGCAAAGTAATTCACACCCATGCCTTTTTCACCGCAAAGCAGTAAACCGTGAGAAAGCCGCCCCGATGCAAGGGCACCGAGGAGGCTTTCCTTTATATTTCTGTTACCTTTGAACTTTTCTGCCAGCATCATACTTTGATAAAGTCTTCAACATTGAGCACGAAGATTGTAGCGCCGCCCACTGTAACTTCCAGAGGGAATGCAGTTGTAACGCCGATGCCGTATGTAGCTGTGGACGGTACAATTTCTGTACGCTTCTGGGAGTGAGCCTCAATAATCTTTACCACGTCCTGCACTTTTTCATTCTCTGTACCGATAAGCAGAGTGATGTTGCCGGACATAAGGAAGCCGCCTGTTGTGGCAAGTTTTGTCACAGAATATTTGGCCTTTGTCAGAGACTGGGAAACTTCTGTAGCATCTTCTTTGTTGACAATAGCAAGTATAAGTTTCATATATAAACCTCCTTATGGTAAACACAATTTGAGTATGTTTACACCTTTATTTCTGATTTTATCTTATCATTAAATTGTGAAAATTTCCACTGTTTTTTAGTATTTTAGAATAAATATGCAAATACAGGCGGTAAAACTGTTAAACTTTACCTAAAGTTAAAAAACAGTTGCAAAATGCGACAATATTGTATAAAATATATGCTCCTGCTATAATTAATACAGGATGAGAGTAAAGGAGGGGCATTGTGAAAAAATATATAGTGTTTTTTCTGGCTTTTGCCGTGCTTTTTACCGGCTGCGGCGGCGAAAAGCAGCGCACAGTACGTACCGACAGTGACGACGGCAGCTATACAATACAGATATATGATGCAGATGATGTGCGCATACGCACAGAATATTATACAAAGGATGATGTTCCCACCATGGCAATGGATTACCGCCGTGAGGGCACCCGTATGGCCGCAACATACTACAACACTGACGGCAGCATAAGGTTTGTGCACGAATACAACGGCAAGGAAGTGTGCACAAAAACCACCCAATACGCCCGGGGAGAACCGGAAAAATACGGCCTGTACACCTATGACAGCTACGGCACACGCCTGACAACCACCTGGTATGATATGGCCGGGGTAAAGCTTTCCATGCAGGAGTTTGAAAATTCCTTTGACCTGGTGCGCACCACAGTGTACAACCCGGACGGCACAGTGAAGCAAGTGTACGATTACAGCCTGGACAAAGGCTACATAGGCACAGAAAGCGGAATGTAACGCCGCCGGTGACGGAACAATCAGATAACAGGCCAAAAAAGGCAGAAAGAAAACCGCCTGCGGAAAATCCGCAGGCGGTTTCTGTATGTGCAATTAAACTACCATGGCTACCGGGTGTTTAATTAATATAGTCATTACCATTCACCGTTGAATACGTATTTGTCAAGACGTGCCATAGCTTCTTCAACTCTGTGTCTTGGCTGTGCAAGGTTGATACGGAAGTGTGTATTGCCTTTGAAGCCTACACCATCCTGCCAGCCTACACCGTAGCTCATTGCCTGTTTAAACAGTTCGTCATGAGTTTTGCCGTGTTTTTCACACCATTCTTTTGTATCAACGAAGATTACGTATGTACCTTCTGGATCGCCAACTGTTACACCTTCAAAGTTTTTGCGGATGTAGTCAACAGCGTATTTTGCGTTGCCTTCGATTGTAGCGATCAGCTGTTTTGCCCATTCGAAACCTTCATCGCTGTAAGCGCCCAGCAGAGCGTACATTGATGGCAGAGTCATTTTGTTGTACATTGTCAGGTAAGACTGTCTTGCAAATCTTGCCTGCAGGTATGGGTTGTAGCAGATTGAGTAAGAGCCCATCATACCGGCAAGGTTAAATGTTTTTGATGGAGCGTACAGAGCGATTGTGTTCATTTTTGCGTATTCGGAAACGGACTGTACAGGAACGTGTTTGTGGCCTGTGAATACAAAGTCTGCCCAGATTTCGTCAGAAACTACTTTAACATTGTATTTTTCACACAGTTCCATCATTTTTTCAACTTCCCATTTTTCCCAAACGCGGCCAAGTGGGTTGTGAGGTGAGCAGAACAGCAGTGTGCGGCAGCCGGCTTTGAATTCTTTTTCCATGTCTTCAAAGTCCATTCTGTAAACGCCGTTTTCATCGATAACCAGTTCGGATTCAACTGCATTCCAGCCCAGGTCTTTGATGTTTCTGCGGAAGGAAGCGTAGATTGGTGTGTGGATCATGATTTTGTCGCCTGGGTGGCAGAACAGACGCAGAGCATGAACGTTACCGCCGTGTACACCGTGATGGTACATGATGTTTTCTTTTTTCAGGCCTGTAACACCGTGTTTTCTTTCCTGCCAGTTGATGATTGCTTCATAGTAATCTTCTCTGTGTGGGAAGTAACCGAAAATTGGGTGTTCAAGTCTTTCTTTGATGCTTTCTACGATAGCAGGACATGTTTTGAAGCCCATATCAGCAACTGCCATTGGGATAAAGTCAAAACCTTCTCTGAGATAAGCTGGTTCGTAGTTAGCAGCGGATGAGTCGTGACCTTTACGGTCAAGAGCTGTTTCAAAGTCAAAATTGTAAGCCATAATAAACCTCCGTTTTTACATAATTTTCACGAATTGCTGTAATTTTATTATAAAATACACATCGAATATTTATAATAATAAATCTTAATATTTTATGTGGAAAATATTAAGATTTTATGGTATATTATCATACAGAGGTGATTTTATGCACGGTAAAACTATTGACAATATTCTTGAAATACTGAAAGAAAAACGTGACCGGATGACCTGGGAATACCATGATGTGCCCAACACTGCCGGGGAGCAGAAAATGTACCGCTGGCCGGGCCGTGAGGATGAAAGTATAATAGTCACACTGCACCGCAGCCGCCGGCAGGAGCAGCTGTTCCACCACCACGATTATTTCTATTTCAACTACACATACAAAGGGCAGTATGAGGCCCACAGCCAGAAACACGGCAATGTGATGCAGATAAAAGAGGGAGAAATATACGCAGGCCAGCCTTATGCAGGCCACATACTGCTGCCCCACGATGATGACGCCGTGATTGTCTGTGTGCTGATAAAACCGGGGGCACTGTATGACAGCTTTCTGCCTTTCCTTTCTGAATTCCCTCCTCTTATCAGGTTTATACTGGAGCCCAGCACTTCCACATATTCAGAGGAGATAATCCATCTTAAAACCAACGGAAATGAAAATATCCGCCTGCTGCTGGAGATGATGATGGAGGAATACGCATACAGCAGTGATACAACCCAGACAATGCTGAAAGCCCAGCTGGCTGCCCTGCTGGTGGCAATAGCCCGTGAGCACAGCAAAAACCAGAAAAGCAAAAACAGTGATATGGCAGGCCGTCTGCTGCGGTATATAGACCAGCACATAGCAGATGTGACGCTGAAAAGCATAGGGGCCCAGTTTTCCTATCACCCCAATTACATATCATCAGTTATACACAAGGAACTGGGCAAGACCTTTTCCACTGTGCTGACAGAGCGCAGGATGATACGTGCCGCCAGCCTGCTGAAAGGCACAGACCTGTCTGTGGCAAAGGTGGCAGATATGGTGGGCTACACCGACGCCAGCAACTTTCACAAGGCTTTCAAGGAGTATTACAGCTGTTCCCCAAGGGAGTTTGCAGGGGTAAGCAGATAATACAAGTGCAGAGTGTGGAAAACCACGCTGTGATGATATACAATTATATATTGGAATAAAAAGAAAAGAGGATATTAAAATGCAGGAAAAAACAAGCAGATTTCACTACGCCTGGCTGATACTGATTGCAGCCGTGTGTATTCAGGGCGGTATTATCGGTATTATGGTAAACTGCACCGGCGTAATTTTTTCAGCCATTATTGAGGACCTGGGCTTCCGTTCAGGGGACCTTTCAATCTATTACACAATCCGTGCCTTCCTGCAGGCAGCAGCCTGCGGCACAACAACAAAACTGTTCCTTTCCAGAAACCCCAAGGCTGTTATGACAGCACTGGCTTCCCTTGGGCTGGCAGGCTATGTGGGAATGTATTTCTACACCGAGCTGTGGCAGTGGTATTTTTCCGGCATACTTGTGGGTATCTGCATGAGCTGTGTGCTGGTGGTTATCCCGGTGGTGCTGAACAACTGGTTTGCAGTCAGAAACGGTATGGTTATCGGTATAGCAATGGCCGCTTCCGGCCTGGCAGGTGCTGTGTTCAGCCCTGTGCTGTCCTCCCTTATCGTTTCAATGGGCTGGAGAAAAACAGCTGTTTTCAACGGTGTGATTTCCTTCCTTATCATCGTTATCCCTACACTGTTTATACTTGTGCGCACACCTGAAGAAAAGGGTATGAAGCCATACGGCTGGGAGGAAGCACAGAAAGCAAAAACAGAAAATAAAGATACAGCACAGGCAGCTGCAAAGTCCTGGAAAATGCCAAAATCAATGTTTGCAATGAGCGCATTTGCAATTGTGGTGGCCGGTATAATGACACAGTTCGGCAATCAGCTGCCGATGCTGGCACAGTCTGTAGGTTATACAATCCAGATAGGTGCTATGGTTACAAGCATGAATATGGTGGGCAACGTATTCGGCAAGCTGGCAATCGGCGTGCTGGCAGACAGAATAGGTATATTCCCGTCTGTGAACATCACATCTGTAATCATTGCGGTGTCCACTGTTATGCTGATGTTCTCCGGCGCTTCACCTGTTATGATGTATGCAGGCGCACTGCTGCTGGGGCTGGTATACTCAATGGGTACCACAGTGCCGCCGCTGGTGTTTATGGAAGTTTACGGTCCGGACGAATACAAGACATATCTGTCCCGCTTCCAGGCATACAACTCTGTTGTTATGGCTCTGGCCAGCTCTGCACTGCCTTATATCTATGACTTTACAGGCAGCTTCACAGGTGCTCTCATCCTGGGGCTTGTGTGTGCAGTGGTTTCCCTGGTGATGTACAACGTGGTGAAAATCAGGGCAGACAGAATCAAAAAAGCACAGTAACACATAGGGGGTATGAAAATACCCCCTTTTTTGTGGTTTGAATTATTTCATATATATGGTATATTAAAAGCAGCAAAACACGAAGTACACAACGGGAGGTAACACTATGGAAACAGCAAAAGCTATTTTTGGCAGAAGAAGCATACGCAGATACAAGGACACACCGGTGAGCGAAGAGCAGGTGAGAGAACTGCTGCTGGCCGCCGCCCACGCACCGTCCTGGACAAACAGCCAGCCGTCCCGCTACTATGTGGCAATGGGGGACGCCCGTGATGCAGTGGCAGGCATGCTGCCGGAATTCAACAAAAAGAATGTGGAAAATGCACCGGTGCTGATAGTGACCACAGTGGTGAAAGGCACATCCGGCTACGGCAAGGACGGCAATGCAAGAACACATCTGGGAGACGGTTTCACACATTTTGACAACGGCCTGCGGGTACAGAATATATGCCTGCGTGCAGTGGAAATGGGTCTGGGCACACTGATAATGGGCATATACAACGAAAGTGAAATCAGGGAATATTTCGCCATTGATGACACCCAGGAAATAGTGTGTGTGCTGTCTGTGGGCTGGCCGGATATTGAACCGGAGGCAAGACCGCGTCTTTCAGTAGACGAAATTGCAGTATTCAGAAAATAATACATTCAAAAAGGCGGCAGTGTGCCGCCTTTGTTTTTGATATATCATATTGCAGGGTGTATTCCGCTTATTTTAAATTGTACAATCATGTTATTTATGTTATACTGATTAAGATATGACACTATACAACGGAGAAACACAGATGATAAAATTAATAGCTACTGACCTTGACGGCACTCTTATCAATTCCAACCGCCGAGTGCCGGACGATTTTGAAGAAGTGTGGAACGTTCTGCACGAAAACAACATAATCCTGCTGGCCGCCAGCGGCCGTGACTACACAGGTGCTGCAGGCTTTTTCGGCCCGCTGGCTGAAAAGATGATGTTCATCTGTGACAACGGCGCAAATATCTATGACTGCGGAAAAGTGCTGGAAACACACAATATTTCCCGTGAAAAAATACACGAAATGCTGCATATGATAGACACCATAGAAAATGCAGACCCTATGCTGTGCGGCTCAAAGGGCACTTATGTGACAAAAGGCAGCGAAGCCTTTATGAAAAAGATGGCAAACCATTATTCACCTGTCACATGGGTGGACAGCCTGTATGAAGTGGAGGACGAAATATTCAAGCTGTCTGTATACGATGCCACAGGCGATATTGAAAACCATACCTACCTGCCGCTGGCAGAAAAGTTTGCAGAAGGTATGACAATACATATGTCTGCAAACATCTGGGTGGATATAATGGACAAAAGCGCAGACAAAGGCGTGGCACTGAACCGGGTGCAGAAAATGCTGAACGCCACAAAGGACGAAACCATGGCTTTCGGCGATTTTTACAACGATGTGCCTCTGCTGGACCAGGCCGGCTACCGGTTTGTAATGGAAAATGCCCCGGATGACCTGAAGGCAAAATATCCATACCGTGCAGACACAAATGCCAACGACGGCGTGACAAAGGCCATAAAAGAATGGATACTCAGCAAGCTGTGATGGCTTGTACAATAAAATACAGCAAAACAGGCAGACAGCCGGTACGGGATTCCGTACCGGCTGTTCTTCTCTCTGTAAACTGTGTGTATTTATAATTCTATATCATTAAAAAACAGGAACAAAAAGGTTTTCATATTTTTCGTTGATAAACTGGCGGATTCCGTCACTGTTCAGCACCTGAACCAGCGCCTGTACTGCCGGGTTGTTTTCGTTGCCTGCCTTTACTGCCAGAATGTTTGCATAGGTTTCAGATACTTCGCCCCGGTTGCTTTCGCTGGCCAGAACTGTGTCCAGAATGCCTGCGCCCACTGCATAGTTGCCGTTGATAACCGCAAAGTCCACATCCGGCAGGATGTTTGGCAGCTGTGCTGCTTCCACTTCAAAGATTTCCACACTGTATGGGTTTTCTGCAATGTCCAGCTTTGTGGCGGAAAGTCCTGCACCCTCTTTGAGTGTGATGATGCCTTCCTGCTGCAGCAGGATAAGTGCGCGGGCTTCGTTTGTTTCATCATTCGGCACTGCGATAACTGCGCCCTCTGCTATCTGTGCAAGGTCTGCGGATTTGCCCGGATAGATGCCCAGAGGCTCAAAGTGCACTGCTGCCACGCTGACAATATCTGTGCCGTAGCCGGCGTTGAAGGAATCAAGGTAAGGTGTGTGCTGGAAGAAGTTGGCGTCCAGTTCCCCTGCATCCAGGGCTGTGTTAGGCTGTACATAGTCTGTGAATTCGATTATTTCCAGCTCATATCCCAGGGCTGCCAGAGGCTCTTTTGCCGCTGCAAGTATTTCTGCATGAGGGGACGGTGATGCACCCACTGTGATTTTGTTTTCTGCCTTTTCTGTGCCGCCGCAGGCTGCAAGTGAAACGGACAGGGCCAGTGTAAGAATTAAACTTAAAAACTTTTTCATAATATTACCTCTCTGTAAATAATTCCTGTAAATCTTTGGTTTTATATATACACTCCCCGTCCGGAATCAGGCAGTGGATATTGCTTATGTGATTAAATGATATTTCTTTTGTCTGTCTTTCGTGCTATGAGGGTGAAAACCCGCTGCAGGGCACATACAATTATGATTATGAGTATCACCGATGCCCACATCACGCTTTCTATCCTGCGGTGGTAGCCGTAGCGTATGGCTATATCACCCAGACCGCCTGCACCCACCGCACCGGCTATTGCGCTGTAGCCGATAAGGGTGATGGTGGTGATGGAAAGGCCGCGTATGATCGAAGGCAGGCTTTCTGTGAGAAGAACGCCGATGATTGCCCCTGTGCCTGCACCCATACACCGGCAGGCCTCTATCACACCTTTGTCTATTTCTTCCAGGCTGCTTTCCACCATTCTGCCCACAAAAGGCGCTGCACCTATGGTGAGGGGGAAGATTGCGGCTGTAGGGCCTATGGCCTTGCCCACAATCAGTCTGGTGAGGGGAAGCAGTGTGATGATAAGTATGATGAAAGGAAATGAACGGATGATGTTCACCACCCAGCCGAAAGCGGAATTGAAAGGCCTGTTTTCAAGTATTCCGCCCTGCTTTGTGGAGTAAAGGAGAATACCCACCGGCACCCCCAGCACATAGCTGAAAAGTGTGGACAGCAGTGACATATACAGTGTGTCCAGTGTGCCTTCTGCAAGGAGAAGGCCGTAATCGTTTATAAACTGTGCCATTTTTTACACCCGCCAATCCAGCAATGCTTTAGTGATATGTGTTTTGGGAGAGGTGAACACCCGGGCCACCTTTCCGCTTTCTGCCACTGCGCCCTGTGAGAGCACCGCAACGTGGCTGCATATATTTCTCACCACGCTGATTTCGTGGGTGATAATAACTATTGTAACCCCCAGAGAGCGGTTGATTTCCTTCAGCAGTGCCAGCACCCGGCCTGTGGTCTGCGGGTCCAGGGCGGAGGTTGGCTCGTCACACAGCAGTATGGATGGCTGTGTGGCAAGGGCACGGGCAATGGCCACTCTCTGTTTCTGGCCGCCGGAAAGCTGTGAAGGATAGGCGTATTTTTTATCCTCAAGGCCTACCACCTTCAGCAGCCGGTCCACACGCTGTTCTGTCTGTTTTCTGTCTGTGCCTGCCACCC
>JAFQAF010000296.1 GCA_017400025.1 Oscillospiraceae bacterium | reverse complement strand
CAACAAGACATTAAAAGTCAAGTACAAAACACTAATTTTTTCTCTGTTTTGCACTGTTTTCTGCACTTTTTACTGTGTTTTTCAACAATACTGCTCTTGTCATAAGACCAACTCCGCCCGGCACCGGTGTAATCTTTGAAACGACATCATAACAGCTGTCAAAATCCGCATCACCGCAGAGTTTGCCGGCACTGTTTCTGTTGATGCCTACATCAATTACAACTGCACCGGGTTTCAGCATATCACCGGTAAGGAATTTTTCCCTGCCCACTGCAACAATTACAATGTCAGCCATTTTTGTTTTTTCTGCAATATTTTTTGTTCTGGAGTGGCATATGGTCACAGTGGCACTGCGCTGGAGAGCCAGCACCGAAACAGGCTTGCCTACTATGTTGCTGCGGCCGATGACAACTACATCCTTGCCTTCAAGGTCAACTCCGGCCCATTCAAGCATATCAATGCAGCCCTGCGGGGTACAGGGTGCAAAGCAATCCTTGCCTATATTCATATTGCCTACGTTTATTGCTGTAAAACCGTCCACATCCTTTGCAGGGTCTATTGTATTTATCACAGCATATTCATCAATATGATCCGGCAGAGGCAGCTGCACAAGAATGCCGTGAACAGAATCATCCTTGTTAAGACGTTCAATCTCCCGCAGCAGTTCTTCCTGTGTAACCGTTTCCGGCATTGAAATATTGTCGGAAAGTATGCCGCATTCTGCACAGTCCTTGTGTTTGCCGCGTACATAGGCCCGGCTGGCAGGGTTTTCACCTACTATGATTACGGAAAGCTTTGGATATACACCCTGTTTATTCAACTGTTCAACCTTCTGCTTTACCTGTTCTTTTATCTCTGCAGACAAAATCTTGCCGCTGATTATTTTATCATCCATTGTGTATTTTCTCCCCTGCATTCTTCAGTTTTATATAATTATAAATTATAGTTGCCACGCCTGCAGCTACTGTGACAACTGCAATTATCTGGCTGGTGCGCAGCCCGCCTGCCGTGGCAAGGCTGTCTGTACGCAGACCTTCTATAAAAAATCTGCCGGTGCCGTACCAGGCTGCTGACATACACAGCATTTCACCGCTGAACTTTCTTTTTCTGAAATGGCTGAACAGAATTATAAAGCCGATTGCGCACCATACGGATTCATAAAGGAATGTAGGATGCACAGGCATATTCGGGTCAACAAATATTCCCTGTTCTGCCAGTGACGGTGCAACGCGGGCAAGATAGCGTGTGGTGCTTTCGCTTATCATACCCACAATATTGTCAGTATTTGTGCCGAAAGCTTCCTGATTCATAAAGTTTGCCCAGCGGCCGAAAGTCTGTCCGAAAAGGAAACCTGTGAAAACGCAGTCCGCTGCATCAAAAAACCTGATTTTCTTCCATCGGCAGGCAAACCAGCCTGATACAAGCCCTGCTATGAGACCGCCGTAAACGCCTATGCCGCCGTCGCGCAGATTTATCATATCCCAGAGTGTTTCGTATTCAAAAGGTGCAAAAGCAACGTAATATGCACGGGCTCCGATGATACCGAATATTGTACCTACAATCATTACATCAATAAAATCATCATCGTCTATACCCAGCTTTTTGCCCATATAAAGGGCAACAGCCGCACCTGTAATCACAGCGGTTGTGAACAGTATGCCGTACCAGTAGATATCAAAACCGGCTATTGAAAATGCAACCCTGTTTATTGTCAGCTCTATTCCCAGTTTGGGAAACTGTACATGGTTAATCATCACATTCCTCCATAGGCAGCACTGTGAACACAGTGCGTTTGTCCGGTCTGAACATTGTCTGCAGCTGGCGGTTTACATCATCAAGTGTGAGAGCGCTCAGCTCTTCCAGAGCTGTATAGGCTGTTCTGCCCTTGAAATGGGCGGAGGCCATGTTTGTAGCAACCTCTTCCACACTTTCAAAATCCACAACCATACTGCCGTACATGCAGTTTTTGCTTGTTATAAAGTCATCTTCTGCAATACCGGTTTCTTTAAGTTCTGCTATGGCAGCTTCAATTTCTGCAAGGAGAACATCCGGCTGGTTTGTTTCGCCGGAAATAATTGTGGCGTAATAATCGTCACCGGAGAAAATTTCACCTTCAAATGTGCCGTTTACAATGTTCATATCATACAGCTTTGTGAACAGCCTGCTGGTGGAGCCGGAAAGGATATCCATTATTATTTCACCGGCTATTTCCTCCTTGAGGGTTACAGGGTCTGACATTTTTTCCTTATAGCCCACCGCAATCATAGGTACGGAAACTGGCATTTTTATACTTT
>JAFQAF010000295.1 GCA_017400025.1 Oscillospiraceae bacterium | reverse complement strand
TGGTAAGGCAGAGGTCTGCAAAACCTTTATTCACCAGTTCAAATCTGGTTGGCGCCTCCATAAGAAGAAAGACGGTAGAGAAATCTATCGTCTTTTTATTTTATACTCTGTAATTTATAAACGGGATATGCTATAATATCAGTATTATATTTAAAGGATGTTTTTATGGCTAAAGAAAAACTGAAAACTATATATGTATGCACAAACTGTGGTGAAGTTTATCACAGATGGCAAGGTCAATGCAATTCCTGCAAAGAATGGAATACAATTATTGAAGATGTAATAGATACTTCTCCTCAACCTGTGCGGAACAGCGCAAAAATTGCTTCTTCTGTTAAATTTTCACAGCTGAGCGAGATAGATGCCAATGATTCCAAAAACCGAATTAAAACAGGAATTTCAGAGCTTGACAGAGTTCTTGGCGGCGGTATTGTCCGCGGTGCAGGTATGCTGATAGGCGGTGAACCTGGCGCCGGTAAATCAACCCTGCTTTTACAGGTGTGCGGCAATCTGTGCAATGAATGGAATGTAGTATATATAAGCGGTGAAGAATCAGTTTCACAGATAAAACTTCGCGCCAACAGACTGGGGATTGACGGAAAAAATATCTCTATTGCAACCGAAACAGATGTCTTTTCCATATGTAAAAGCATAGAGGAAATCAAGCCGGATATTGTGGTAATTGACTCTATCCAGACAATGAACTGCTCTACTGTCAATTCCAGCCCCGGCAGTGTATCACAGGTGCGTGAATGCACCTCACTTTTACTTGCAACAGCCAAAAAACATGATACAGCCTTATTTATAGTCGGCCATGTAAACAAAGACGGTGCTATAGCAGGGCCAAAAGTAATGGAACATATAGTAGACACTGTGCTATATTTTGAAGGGGATAAAACCCTGCCTTACCGTATTCTCAGGGCAAGTAAAAACAGATATGGATCTACAAATGAAATCGGTATGTTTGATATGTCTTCCAAAGGTATTGTTGAAATTCTCAACCCGTCTATGATGCTTCTGGAAGGACGAGGAAGCGAAGTCAGCGGCAGCTGTGTTACATGTATCATAGAGGGTTCAAGACCTATTCTGACGGAAATTCAGTCCCTTGCAACAAAAACTTCCTTTGGTACACCGAGAAGGGCTGCTGCCGGCATAGATTATACAAGGCTGAACCTGCTTTTGGCTGTACTTGAAAAAAGAGCCGGTTTCTTTATGGGAAATGTGGATATTTATATCAATGTTGTGGGCGGTCTTGAACTGGAGGAAACATCCATTGATCTCGCTGTAATTCTCAGTATTTTCTCCGGACTTACAGATAAGTTTATTCCGGAAGACATGGTTGTTTTTGGTGAGGTAGGTCTTGGCGGGGAAGTAAGAAATGTTGTTAACATAGACCTGCGCCTTAAGGAAATACAGCGTCTTGGTTTCAGAAAAGCAATCATTCCTTTACAGGGCATGAAACAGATTGATACAAAAGATTACAATCTCGAAATTTTCGGAGTAAGCAATGTAAGACAGGCGATACATCTTATCTGATTTACAATACAAATATGTTTAAAAGCACCTTTTCTATTCCATAATACTG
The DNA here is from genome assembly GCA_017400025.1 of Oscillospiraceae bacterium. Next base: position 3,743 of record JAFQAF010000295.1, on the reverse strand, counting down.
GAAAGAAAGGGTGCTTTTTAATGAAAAAACTATGTTTGCTTTCAGCTTTTGCCATCTTGATCATCCTGATTGGCTTATATTCTAATATATCAGATATAAAGTTCGCTGAAGCTTCAACAGGCGGAATGAGAGAATATTCGGAATATATAAATGTAAGCGGTGAGTTTGAAAATCTAAAAACTATAGAAATTGCATTTTCCTTTCCGGTATACATTGACAAAATTTATATTTCGGAAAACCGGTATGTCAGCAAAGGCCGGCTTTTGTTTTCAATAGACAAAAAGAAGATGCTGTCTGTCGCCGGCAATATTTATAATAGTGGTATATCTGAAATGCTGGGCACAGAATACTCTGTACCGGAAGATAACACATATATTAATAACATGCTGGAAAAAATCCCCGATAAAGTTTATGCGCCCGAAAATGGTTATATAAAAAATATAAATATAAGCCAGGGTCAGCTTTGTGCACCAAACACCTGCCTTGTCTCAATAGAAGGGGAACAGGATATAATGGCCAGATTTACTGTATTGCAGCCAGATTTCGGTAAAATATCAGTAGGTGATAAGGTGCAGATTTATCCTGTTGCATTCAGCACTAAAAATTATTCAGGAATAATATCTGAAAAAAATGCAGTTGTAAAAAAGCAGTCATCAGTTACCGGAAACAAAGTGGTGATAGATGTATTTGCCTGTATTGAAAATCCGGATACTCTTGTATCAGATGGGCTGCAGATCAACGGTAAAATAGAGAGCGGACACCCCCAGACGGTATATTCAGTTGAACACAGCTACGTTCATCAGGATGATGAGGGTGAGTACGTATTCATACTTGATAAAGGAACAGCCCGAAAGATATATATAGAAACAGGAGTGGAAACAGAGGACTATATACAGATAATCACTCCCTTTGAAGAAAAAACAGTTTTTCTGAAAGGAGAAATCGAAAATGGTGACAGAGTTGTTATTGCGGGGTAGCTATGGATTTATATAATATCAGACGACTGCTGAAGCCTTACAGCATGGCCATTGTATCTGTTTTTATTTCTGTGCTGTCAATTACAGTGGTTTCCCTTATATCGAGCGCCGGAAAAAAGGAAATATCAAAGGAGCTGGATGGAATAGGGCTTAACGGTATGTCAATAAGCGCCTATAATTCTTATGAAGAAAATATAACGGACCGGAATTTATATAATATTCTGAAAGACAATGAAAACATTACAACTCTTACTCCTGTTCTTTATGATTTTGCACAGGTTAAGTTTTCCACCGGAGAAATACAGGACTGTATGTGCTGGGGTATATCAAATACTGCTGAATATATAGTTAACCTGGACAGAATTCACGGACGAATGATAACTGAAAAAGACGTAAAAAACAGAAATATGATATGTCTTATTGATGAAGCAATGGCGGACAGAATATACGGAAGACTGAATATTACCGGAAAAACTATATATATAACCACATCCGGCGGAGTATATCCACTGGAAATAGTAGGGATTGTAAATAAATCCAGCGACCTGCTTAATGGAATGTCCGGTGAAATCATACCGGATTTTATTTATATTCCATTCAGCACTATGGAAGATATATATAGAAAAGAAAACCTTGACCAGATACTTTTCAATGTAAAAGATACAACGATAAAAGAAGACGATATAGAAAAATATGTATCTGCAAAAGCTGAAATGCCTGCTGCAGTAAACCTGAAAATAACAAATTTAAGCAAACAGCGCCGGACAATAGACAACATTGTAAATGCTGCTTTTTTTGCCCTGTTTGCTGTATCCTGTGTTGCAGTTGTTGTATGCAGTATTTCTGTAGGAACAAGTGTAAATACAGCAGTCATTAATGCAAAGCATGATATAGGTATAAAGATAAGTCTTGGAGCAAGAAAAAGTGATATTGCAGCTGAATTTCTTGGATATTCATTTATGGCGTGTATTATTGGTGTTACGGCGGGGATCCGGTGTGGTATTGGCGTACTTGCGGTAACCAATATCACCCTGGATAAAAACTATGGATTGGATTTGCCGTTGATATTACGGGGAATTTCTGCTACAATTTTTCTTGCAGTTATATTCAGCATTTATCCAAGTATGAAAGCTGCAGGTATGACACCGGTGAAAGCCTTGAACAGGGAATAGTATGAAGTATTGTATTGTAAGTTTCAGCGACTATGCTGTAGTAAAAAAACTGAATGAATTGGGATATTTCTGTTATAATGTGATATCGTCTGAACGTGTAAGCAGTCCGATTTCCTGCCATAGCGACGTTTTGTATCAAAAAACGGGATGCAACACTTTAACAGTCTCATCCTGTCAGAAAGGAAATTTGCCCCTTTTGAATCAATTGGGCTATAAAATTGAGCTTTGTGATGACCTGAGCCAGGGCTACAGGACAGAAAGCCTGCTTAATTATATAGTAAATGATAAATACATTATTTATAATCCCAAAACAGCACACCCGCAACCGGGAAATAAAAAAGAAATAAAGGTAAAACAGGGCTATACAAGATGTTCAACTGTATGTGTCTGCGATAACGCATATATAACAGAGGATGAAGGAATTTACAGGACACTTTCAGAACAGGGGATAGACTGTCTGAAAATTGAAAAAGGCAACGTAAGGCTGGATGGATATAATTATGGATTCATAGGCGGCGCATGCGTAAAACTGAACGATGATGAAATTCTTTTCTTTGGAGATTTTGAAAATCAATCTGAAAAAGAAAAAGTAATCAGCTTTATGGAAAAACACAATGTAAAACCGATATTTATGGAAAATAAAAAACTGAACGATATAGGTTCTGCATTGATACTGAATAAAATCTGATTGACATAGCACGGGGGACCGTGCTATAATTTTTATGATATTATTTCGCTAAATAAAAATTTTACGAAATAAAGGTGAGTGAAATCAGCGTTTTGATACGTTTTCAGCTATTTAAACCTATCTGTATTGATTCAGTTATCCGGTATATTTTTTTCAGATTTTTATTAATTATTTAATTGATTTATTTTATATTATATAATATTTTTATTATTAAAAGGAGTTTTATTATGGCTAATACCAAACCTGTAATTTATTCTGATTATTCAGACAGCCCACAGTTCCTGAAAGATTTTTTGTATTATATGCAGACTATCAAAGGTTTATCTGTAAGAACTGTTGAAGCTTATTATATTGATTTAAAATTATTTTTTAAATACATTATTATAAAAAGATCGCCCGACCTTACATTTGAATCTCTGAATGAGCTTTCGATTACCGGTCTAGATATCTCTTTTTTGTCAAATATTTCACAAAGCGATATTCTCGACTTTTTGTATTATACAATGAATGACCGTGGCAATTCTTCAGCAGCAAGAGCCAGAAAGCTCAGCAGTCTCCGCGGTTTTTTCAAATATATGACCCAGAAAACCAATCAGCTGGATTATAATCCTACTGAAAATATTGAATTGCCGCAAAATCAAAAAAGACTGCCCAAGTATCTTACACTTGAGCAGAGCTATGAATTGCTTTCCAGTATTGAAACAGAGTTCACATCCCGTGACTACTGTATGATTTTGCTTTTTCTTAATTGCGGTATGCGTCTTTCAGAACTTGTTGGTATAGATATAAAAGATGTGCGAGACGATACGTTAAGAATTATAGGTAAAGGAAATAAAGAACGTATAGTGTATCTGAATGCAGGCTGTATCACTGCAATCGAGGATTATTTGGATGAACGAAACAGCA
>JAFQAF010000294.1 GCA_017400025.1 Oscillospiraceae bacterium | reverse complement strand
TCTTCAAAAGCCTGCAGGGCTGTTTCCACTGCTTTCTTTTCACTTGTCTTTTTATCATTTTTAAGAAAACCGAAATCTATTTTCCCGCCTGCTGCTTTCTGTTCAAGTTCGTCCTTGGTATATATGATAACCCGGCTCAAATCTCCGTTTTCAAAAGCTTCAATTTCGTTGGCTTTTTCATAATGTGCGGCATAAGTTGCTTTTACGGCACAGGCAATAAGTTCCCCTGCGGTTTTGGGAGCCTGCTTTATCAGCAGCTTTGCTGTAACAATTTTATTTTCTCGCCTTCCGGCCTGTTTTACCTGTACTTTTAGTTCCATAGTAATTTATCCCGATAAAATAAATATTATATTACATATTATATCACAAGACTTATCATAGGCAAAATAAAAAGCAACCAATATATAATTGATTGCTTACCTTTAATCATATAAATAAAAACAAACCAGAAGCTTTCGCTTATCAGTGAAAGTTTCAGATTAGCACTGATTGGCTCCCCAAGGAGGCAGCGCAGCTGCAAGAATGATTTTCTCGAAGAGAAAAAAGCCGAGCCTGTCCTGCGAGGCTAGTGGACTCGCGCCGATATTTTGCATGCAAAATACATTGCCGATTTGCCGTGGAAGGCAACTGTGTTGCCGACCATGTGCAAATGCGAGCCGCGGCGGAAGCGAGCAAGGCAAGGCCACGGCGGGAAAACAACCATTCTGGTTGTTTTCTTTATCTGCCTTTCGTCGTCGCTTTGCTCCTCCTCACCAACTCCATCGTGATGGAATCACTGTGATTGATTCAATTTCAAAATTAAGAAACAAAAAGAAAAAGCAGGGCTTTTGACCTGCTCTTCTTTGTGGCTCCCTGCCCGAAAATATATCCGAAACTTCGATTTCTTTTAAAGTGACCTCTTTTGTGTCACTCTTGTAATTGAAAGTAAATATAATTTTGTCATCGTACAGAAAAATTTTGTTTACAAATGTATCCACCAACACCCTGCGGTGTTCCAGCTTTTCCGGATTCAGCGTTCTCAATCTGTAAAGCCAGTTGCGGATGGATTCCGGTTTAAGCATCGGCTTTTTGAAACTTACTTCTGCAATCTGCTCTTCAAGATTTTTCTTCTGCTGCTCAAGTTCTTCAAGGCGTTGTTTTGTAGATTCTGTAAATATACCCATCTGTATTGCATTCAGCAGATTATTCAATGCTTTCTTTACACTTTCAAGCTGCTTTTCGTACACAGGTATTTCCTTGTTGTCTTCTTCCTGTATTTTCATTACCATACTGATAATGGATTCTATTGTGGTATCATCAAATATGATTTTTGTTATCTCCCTGATAACAATATCTTCAATCCACTCCTTTTTGACTGTTTTCTTTTTACAGTTATTTTTCTTCTTTTTAACTGCCATACACTTGTAATAATGATATTTAATGCCGTGTCTGCCTGTACCACTTTCCCCACACATATATGTGCCACAGTGCCCACACACCAGCTTTGATGACAGTATGTATTCTTCCTCTGCCTTGAAATGGGCAGGGGCTTTTTTGTTCCTTTCGTGTCTCATTTGTACCCTCTCAAATAAGTCTTTTTCTATTATAGGCGGTATAGCTTCATAGTTGATATGCCCATGAAAACTGTACTCACCGATATATTTTCTGTTTGTCAGTATAGAGCTGACAGAGCTGTATGTCATATCTGTGCCTTTGCTATTCTTGATATGATTTTTATTAAGCCAATCTCGGATTTCCGTTTTGGATTCTCCTCTGTCATATCTCTGGAATATCTCCACAACAAAAGGAGCAGTTATTGGATCTGTCTGAAAATTCTGATTTTCATCTATATAATATTCAACGGGAACCATACCGCCATTGAATTTCCCTTTGATATGATTTTCAGTATGGCCTCGGATTACTTTTTCTGAAAGTTCTGCAGAATAGTATTCCGCAATACCTTCAAGTACAGATTCCAGGATAATACCTTCTGAGCCTTCTGAAATGGATTCAGTTGCTGAAAGCACTTTGATACCGTTTTTCTTCAGCTGATTTTTGTATCTTGCGCTGTCATATCTGTTACGGGCAAAGCGGTCCAGCTTCCATACAATTACAACATCAAACAGTTTTTTCTGGCTGTCATTTATCATTCTCTGAAACTCTGGTCTGTTATCAGTCTTTGCTGAATATGCTCTGTCTATGTAATGCTGAAGAACAGTAAATCCTGACCTTTCTGCAAAAGCTATACATTCTCGCAGCTGATCTTCTATAGATTCTTCCCTTTGATTGTCGGAAGAATATCTTGCATATATTACGGCTTTGATAGTTATCACTCCTTTCTGTTAATAATGTAATATATTTAATAAATTATGGGAAATGTGCAAATTCTGATTTTTTACAGTTTACTGTGCCGCCGTTAACGACGGCACATATCATTTATGCTACTGTGTATTTTCGGGTATGGAAAGTTCATCTTTCAAAATATCGCACATCATATCTTCATAAAAAGTACGGGCCATAAGTTCTATGACAAAATCAGGGTAGTCTGACATATTTACAAATTTTCTTGGTCTTGCCATAGCCTGCTGTCTCCTTTATCTGTTCTCTATTTTTGTTTGTTATTGTCTGTAATGATTTCATAGTTGTTCTCCTTTCTTGCTTTTTGCTGTATCTCCTGTAGTGTCATTTTCTTTTCGCCTATGTAAACAGGTATTTGAGAAATATGCACAAACTCATTTTTATTTCTTTTGATTTTTACATTACTCACCTTCTTTCACATAAGGGGGGTGAGGATATCCCCGAAAAGCGAATTTGCACAAGCAAAGTCAGTGCTTGTTGGACCATTGCCACGGAATTATTCCTAGCATAAGAAAAAGCACCTCATAGAGGTGCTTTTAAACCTTTCAGTTGTAAATCAATTCAGTAAGTACAATATCTTCGGAAATCTGATGTATTTCGTTCATCATATGAACCCATACCAGTTGATTTTCCGCTTTCAGTTTTTCGGTTATACCATACTGTTTTTTCAGCCTGTTTACCAAACAGTCATACATTTCCTGTGCTGACTTATCAATTTCTTCAAGATGGCTGTTCAGCTTGTCCTGCATCAGCAAAGCGGTAAACAAAGGTTCTTTGTGATTGCGCAGATAACTGTGTCTTAACTTTACATATTTGCCTATTGCCGGCTTTGCTGGTAGGTCAAAATCAGGTATCAGATAGTCTCCGCATTTCCTGTATTCAAGTTTCATAATATACCTCCGTTGTAATATTTCCCTATGTACCAGGATATCGACATCAAAAATCCTATTTTCTTAAGCAATTTCATCTTCATCATCCTTTCTTTGCTTTTACTATACTGAAAACAGAATTATTTTGCGAAGGTGCAAATTCGAAATTCGTACATTGGTGCCAAAAACACCGATTTTTGGCACATAAATACAGCATCTTGAAATTTTATGCCAAAACAAGCCGATTTTGGCACATTTTTTGCGTTCTTCCCCTGAAAAGTTCCTGCCCGACAGTACCTTTGCCCGACGTATTCTTTACACAGCTCACGCTGCACAATCATATCATTCAGGACGCTATACAATTGTAATTTATGAGAGAAAATTTACCCCTCTACATGTAGTCAGCGAAAAATGCAAAAATGGTAAAAAAATAATTGTTTTATGCTAAAATTTCACATTTTCATTTATTTCACCTTTCCAGTTGCTAAAATGATGTATGCAATAATCTGAGCAAAATAAAAAACCGGACATCAAGAACCAAGGGGTTATTACTCCCTTAATTCCCAATGTCCGGCTATTTGGTAACTCGTTGGGTGCATCAGCACCACGGATCCGTTGCTCGGTACAAAGTGTACACATATTTAATTTTAACAACTGTCAGTTGTGTTATATAAGAAAATTCACAGTTTGTCAAGGGATTTTGATTAATGCCCAGGTAATGCACCCTGAATATTCTCTTCAAAGGTAAAACCAC
>JAFQAF010000293.1 GCA_017400025.1 Oscillospiraceae bacterium | reverse complement strand
CGTAACAGGCGGTGCCGGCTTTATCGGCTCAAACTTTGTTTTCCATATGCTGGGCAAATATCTTGACTACAGAATCATCTGTCTGGACAAGCTGACATATGCAGGCAACCTTTCCACACTGGCACCTGTAATGGACAACCCTAACTTCCGCTTTGTAAAGGCAGACATCTGCGACAGAGAGGCTGTTTATAAACTGTTTGAAGAAGAAAAACCGGATATGGTGGTAAACTTTGCTGCAGAAAGCCACGTTGACCGCTCTATCGAAGACCCGGGCATCTTCCTGAAAACAAATATCGAAGGCACAGCTGTGCTTATGGATGCCTGCCGCAAATACGGCATCCAGCGCTACCACCAGGTATCCACAGACGAAGTTTACGGCGACCTGCCGCTGGATAGACCGGACCTTTTCTTCACAGAAGAAACACCTATCCACACTTCTTCCCCGTATTCATCATCAAAAGCAGGTGCAGACCTGCTGGTTATGGCTTACCACAGAACATACGGCCTGCCTGTAACCATCAGCCGCTGTTCCAATAACTACGGCCCATACCACTTCCCGGAAAAACTGATTCCTCTGATGATTGCAAACGCCCTGGCAGACAAACCTCTGCCTGTATACGGCGAAGGCATCAATGTGCGTGACTGGCTGTATGTGGAAGACCACTGCAAAGCCATTGACCTTATCATTCACAAAGGCCGCGTGGGCGAAGTTTACAACATCGGCGGCCATAACGAAATGAGAAACATCGATATCGTTAAAATCATCTGTAAAGAGCTGAACAAACCGGAAAGCCTGATTACATATGTAACAGACAGAAAAGGCCACGATATGCGCTATGCCATCGACCCTACAAAGATTCACAACGAACTGGGCTGGCTGCCGGAAACAATGTTCAAAGACGGTATCAAAAAGACAATCCAGTGGTACCTGGACAACCGTGAATGGTGGGAAACAATCATCAGCGGTGAATACCAGAATTACTACGAAAAAATGTATGCAAACAGATAAATTATAAAGCAAATCAAAAAGCACAGCATAAACTGCTGTGCTTTTATTTTGTCTGAAAACAAGGCAGACCGCATAGCAGTCTGCCTTTTATAACTATTTTTTGGTTTCAGTCCGGTAAAGTCAGGAATATGTAAAATTTATCAGCCGTTGATTTTGCTGTTTATAGCTTTGAATCTGTTTGTGATTGTCAGGCTGTAGATGCCCCATACTGCAGGTGCTATGTAGATAAGGGCTGTTCGTGGCTTTATCATCAGTTCATAGGTTTCTGTCTGTCCTGTCATCTGCATTATGATACCTGCAATAAACATTGCTGCAGGAACACCGCCCATTACAGCAGCATACAGTTTTCTCTTTTTCAGCAGTTTGTCCAACTCTTTGCCTTTTTCATCTGTGATGCAGTGGAAAATTGTATTGCCTGCATGGTCGTACAGCCAGCCGGCCAGCATCATGCAGGCTCCTGCCAGCACAAAGCCGCCCTTCAGCAGGCCGTTCATTATAGCGGAAATGTCTGTGATTCTCAGCACCATCATATCCACCAGCATATATGCGGCTACATACAGCAGGGGCAGTACCCATATCATTTCACCGTTTTTCGCTCTGTTCATCTGGGATATTTCTGCCTTTTCTGTCAGAATATCCTCCCAGTTTTTTTTGTTCATATTTGCGTCCTCTGATAATACATTGATTTCTATATATAATACCACATAATTGTGAAAAAATAAAGTAGGGCGGAGTAATTCCGCCCTTTCAATATGAGATTTTACCCAGCTTTTCTGCCAGGGGGATTATTCCGTCACACTGTCTGAAACCAGCCCTGCCTGACAATATAAACCACAGCAGTGCCAGCGTGTTTGCTCCCCTGCCGGAAAAATGCAGAGCCTCTTTCAGCCGGACAGACAGCGATACAGCCATAATCAGCATTATAAGGGGGATAATCATCATGGCAGTGAACAGAACCCTTCTGCGGTCACACAGGCGGCTCAGGGTGATAAAATCCCGCCCGGGCGTTTCCAGGGCTGCAGATATTTTCCTGCCGTTGATATACAGGCCTGCACTTATAAGCACAGTCCGTATACTGCTTGTGACAAAAGCGGTATCAAAAAGCAGCTTTGCCGTATCTGCAGGCTCAATGCCGAACAGAGCATTCCCGAAAACAAATGCCACCGTAAATATGGCAGGAAGCAGCCGGTATTTCCAGCTGTTTTTCAGCAGTTTCAGCATTGCAGTTTCTTCAGCGGTCAGAATAGTTTTCAGATTGTCTGTCATAAAAATCACCTCTGTATATATAACCGGTGGTTATGTGAAAAAGGGACAGATCAGAAGATAATATATTCATTCAGGTGGAATGAGTACAGCACACATTTTACCTTTTCTGTGTTGAACAGCTGTTTTGCCCCGTGGCGGTACATTTCCAGCTGCTTTTCATATCGGGCAAAAAGCGTATCCATACTGTGTACATAGTCTGTTTTATAGTCTATTACTGTTATTTCATCCTCGTTTTCCAGCACACAGTCCATTACGCCCTGCACCAGTATTTCATCCCGGGAGTAAACTTCATCTCCCAGTATTTCACCGGCGGAAAATGGCACAAGAAAGTCTTTTTCGGTATATACCTTTTTGCTGTTGAGAATCATCTCTGCCACGTCGCTGAACAGGAATTTTTCTATCGCCGGTATGTTCAGAAGCTTTCTTTCAATCAGTCCGTCTCTTTCCATATTGGCCAGAGTGTTTTCCAGGTCTGTGCGGGCCAGCAGTATGTCGGCGTGCTGTGCAAAGGCGTGCATTGCAGTGCCTTTTTCAGCAGCGGTGGCTTTGTCCCCGTTTATAAAGTCCGGCTTTGCCAGAATCAGCGGTGAGGACTTGGCAATTTCACTTACAGACATTTTTATAGGCAGTTTTGTGCGGGCAGAATGGGGGTAGCTGTAATCAAAATTTGCAGCTATTTTCCCAAGGTCTGCAGCTATTTCAGCCGCGGTGTCTTCCACAGTTTCCCCGTCTGTTTCCGCATTGTCTGCATCAAATGCCACATCTATGCACTGTGGAATGTTTCTATCCTCCCTGCCGTAGGAAAACTCGTCAGCAACTGCAGGGTGGCCGGCAAGTGCTGCCAGCACCCAGTGAACAGGTGTGCTCATATTCTGCAGCTGCACAGGGTGAGGCCTGTCCCCGGTACAGGCGGCTATTTTTGCCGTACTGTTTGGTGTGAAAATATTGTTGTATGCGGCAGACAGCACCAGCAGGTTTTTGCTGCGGGTAAAGGCAACATACAGCAGACGCATTTCCTCGTCTGCCATAGACCGGCTGATTCTGCTGCGTATGGCGTGGATATTCATTGTGGAGTTGTTGTAGCCGAACCTGGTGTTGGCATACATGCCTATACCCAGCTCTGTGTCCAGCAGCAGGCGGCGGGAGGTATCCTGTGTGTTGAATTTTGTGGCCAGTCCTGTCACAAACACCACTGGGAATTCCAGCCCTTTTGAGGTATGCATAGTCATTATTGCTATGGCGTCATCACTTTTCTGCCCCTCTGCGGCAATGGCCTTGCCGTTTTCCAGATACATATCAGTCCATCGCAGGAAACTGGCCAGATTGCTTGGGTGTGATTTTGCACAGTTTCTGGCAAAATCCATAAACCAGCGGATGTTTTCACGTTTTGCGGTGCCGTCTTCGGTAAAGGCAAGGCGTGAATAATAGCCGGTCTTTTTGCAGATGGAATCTATCAGCTTGTCAGCAGAATAAATGCCTGCCATATAGCCCAGTTCCTTCAGCAGGGCCAGCATATATGCGGCCTTTGGCGAATCGGATACAGCCAGTGCCTTGTAAAGATTCTGCCGGCTGTCCAGCGTGCGGATTTTCAGTATTTCGTCCAGGGAAAAACCGAACAGGTCACCGAACATTGCGGCTGTCAGATAAACCTCCTGCAGAGGGTTTGCCAGCACTCGCATCAGTGTGAGGATGCTCTGTATTTCCGGCTTCTGCAGAATCAGCTCATCATCACGGACAAAGGCTTCATACCCCAGTTTTTCCAGTTCTTTTTTGTATTCCCTGAAATGTTTTGTGTTTCGCATCAGTATGCAGAAATCTCCGCTTTTTACCGGGCGCATACTGTCGCCGTCCTTTATCATATAGCCGTCTTTTATCATACGGCTTATGGCGGCCGCTGTGTTGGCGGCTTCGTTTTCTGTGTAGATATTCAGTTTCACTCCCGGCTGGCCGTCGGGCTGCTTCAGCGTCATCAGTGCTTCGTGTTCATCATAGTCCACACCGCCGCAGGCT
>JAFQAF010000292.1 GCA_017400025.1 Oscillospiraceae bacterium | reverse complement strand
CACACGGCAAGATTTTTGATTTTCCTGCTCACCGGAATATACTGCAACATCTTTGTCAGTGCCAACACAATAAAGCCAACGTGCAGGCCTGAAACAACAAGTGTATGTGATATACCTGTAAAGTTAAAAGCATTTACAGCCTTGTCACTAAGATAAGTTTTATTCCCCATACCCATAGCCAGCGCTATGCCCACCGTATCATAACTGAAAATGTTTCTGGCATTTTCATATAAAACCCGGCGTATCCTGCCTGAAATGCTGTAAAACAGACCTGTTTCACCTTTGCATTCAATTTCATCCGGGTAAAAGTATCCGAATACGCCTTTGCCATAATTGTACAGATAGTTACTTTTAGGTGTAAAGCTTTTATACTTGCCAGTCATTTCAATGCTGTCACCGGTATTTAAATCAACATCAGTATATACCGTAACGCCGAAGTTACTGTATTTTCTGTTATCTGCAGATTTAACCGATATTGTATAATACTTTCCGGATGATGTCCTGTTTTCTGCAGTAACCACACCCTGTACAACAATGTTACTTTCCGATTCAAGTTCTGTTATTCTTTCGGAAAGATTTGCTTTGTACAATTCCATATACAGCAGACCCGCCACAGCTGCAGCAACAGCCAGAATCATTGACTTTGTATATCTGTTTTCTGTAAATCTGTGAATAACTGTAAATAAAGCAAACAATGCCAAAGAGACATACGCTGTTCTCTCTGGCATTGTGTTTGTGACATAGATGACCACAAGTATGGAAAAAGAAAATATGAAAAGTGGTCTTTTTATTTTCATATTATCAGCCCGGAGGCCAGGAAAGATTTCTCTGTGCCAGCATATGGAAATGAATATGGCCTACTGTCTGACCGCCGTCTTCACCGCAGTTTGCAACTATACGATATCCATTTTCAAGTTTTTCCTGCTTTGCAATTTCTGCAGCAGCAAGAATCATTTTACCTGCGATATGGCTGTTTTCTTCAGTAATATGTGCAGGGCTTGGAATATGCTGTTTAGGAATAATAATTACATGAAACGGTGCCTGTGGTGCAATATCTCTGATTGCAACAAGTTCATCAGTTTCATAAACTACTGTTGATGGGATTTCTCCCCGGATTATTTTACAAAAAAGGCAATCCATATTTACCCTCCTGTTTTTTATAGTTGCGGCGGAAAAACCGCCGCATTTTATTTAGTCATTTTTTAATTAACCAATCAGAGCTTTAACGATTTCAGGAGCTTTTTCAAGAGCTTCTTCTACTTTTGAAACGTCTTTTGCACCAGCCATAGCGAAGTCCGGTTTACCGCCACCGTTACCGCCTGTTACTGCAGCTACCTGTTTAACCAGGGCACCTGCTTTAACACCTGCAGCAACTGCAGATTTACCGCAGGATGCAGCAATTGTAACTTTGCCGTTCTGTTCACCGCAGAGAACAGCGATACCATCTTCAATGGAAGCAGCCATCTGGCGCAGTGCGTCAGGGCTTGTAGATGCAAAGTAACCTGTGTAAACTTTCAGGCCATTTACTTCAACAGCATTTTTCATAAGGTCAGCAACTCTGCCTTTTGCGATTTCGCCTTTCAGAGCTTCATTTTCTTTCTGCAGTGCTTTGATTTCATCAGCAGCCTGTGCAGCTTTTACAGCGATATCGTTAGGATTGTTGATTTTCAGACCTTTTGCTGTTTCGTTGATAAGTGCCTGTTTTTCTGCCAGCAGAGCCAGAACACCCATACCTGTTACAGCTTCGATTCTTCTTACACCTGCAGCAACGCTGGATTCAGAAACAATTTTGAACAGGCCGATTTTAGCTGTGTTGGAAACGTGTGTACCGCCACAGAGTTCTGTAGCAAAGTCACCCATTTTTACAACTCTTACAACATCACCGTATTTTTCACCGAACAGAGCTATAGCACCGGCTTTCTTAGCATCATCCATAGACATTTCCTGTGTTGTAACATCAAGAGCGTCTGCGATTGCTTCATTAACCATCAGTTCTACTTTTTCAAGTTCTTCTGCTGTCATAGCAGAGAAGTGAGTGAAGTCAAAACGGCATCTTTCGCTGTCTACATAAGAACCGGACTGATGAACATGGTCACCAAGAACCTGGCGCAGTGCAGCCTGGAGAAGATGTGCAGAAGAGTGATTTGCTTCTGTAGCACGGCGTGTTTTTGCGCATACTTTAGCAGTTGCTTTATCACCTGTTTTTACAAAGCCTTTTTCCAGTGTACATGTGTGTACATAAAGACCTTTGCCTGTTTTCTTGATATCTGTTACTTTCAGCAGACCGTTGGCTGTTTCGATAACGCCTTTATCGGATACCTGGCCGCCTGCTTCTACATAGAATGGTGTTTTGCCCATAACTACCAGAACAGTCTGTGCTTCTTCAGCTTCTTCTTCAAATGAAACAGCATCAACAAATTCATTGTTTTCAGCCATAGCAAGGATTTCTGTTTCAGCTGTCAGTTCATTGTAACCAACAAATTCTGTAGCTGCAACATCAAGTGCCTGGAACAGGTCATCTGCCCAGCTGATGTTGTTGTTCTTTTTACGTGCTTCACGTGCACGGTCTGCCTGTTCTTTCAGCAGAGCACGGAAACCTGCTTCATCAATGCCGATACCTGCTTCTTCCAGAATTTCCTTTGTAAGATCAAACGGGAAGCCGAATGTATCATTCAGACGGAATGCTTCTGCACCGGAGAGGATTTTTTCACCTTCTGATTTTTCAATGTTTTCAATCAGACCGGACAGAATAGCCATACCCTGGTCAATTGTTTTGTTGAAGCGTTCTTCTTCGTTTTTGATAACTTTTTTGATATAGTCTCTGTTTTCTTCCAGTTCTGGGTATGCAGCCTTGGATTCACGGATAACTGTATCACACAGTTCGTGAAGGAACAGGCCTTTGATACCTATCATTCTGCCGTGACGTGCTGCACGACGGAGCAAACGGCGCAGAACATAGCCGCGGCCTTCGTTGGATGGCAGAACACCGTCAGAAATCATAAATACTGTACTTCTGATATGGTCTGTGATAACACGAACAGAAATATCTGTTTTAGCATCTTCTTTGTATTTTACGCCGGAGATTTTTTCAACTTCTTTGATAACATTTGCAATGGAGTCAACTTCGAACATATTGTCAACACCCTGCATTACACAAGCAAGTCTTTCAAGACCCATACCTGTGTCGATGTTGCCTTTTGGCATTCTTTCGTAGTTGCCTTTGCCGTCAGAAACAAACTGTGTGAATACAAGGTTCCAGATTTCGATAAATCTGTCACATTCGCAGCCTACGCCACAGTCAGGTTTGCCGCAGCCGTATTTTTCGCCACGGTCAAAGTAAAGTTCACTGCAAGGACCGCAAGGACCGGAACCGATTTCCCAGAAGTTGTCTTCTTTGCCCATACGTTTCATATGGCTTGGGTCGATACCACGGCGGTTTACCCAGATATCCCATGCTTCGTCGTCATCTTCGTAAACTGTGATGTAGAGAAGTTCTTTTGGAATCTGAAGTTCTTCTGTCAAAAATTCCCATGCCCATGTTGTTGCTTCTTCTTTGAAGTAGTCTCCAAAAGAGAAGTTACCCAGCATTTCGAAGAATGTACCATGACGTGCTGTGATGCCAACACGTTCAATATCAGGAGTTCTGATACATTTCTGACATGTTGTTGCACGGTTGCCAGGCATTGTTTTTTCGCCTGTGAAGTATTTCTTCAAAGGAGCCATCCCGGAGTTGATAAGCAGCAGGCTGTTATCGTCCTGTGGGATAAGCGGGAAAGAGCCAAGGCGGTTGTGGCCTTTTTTCTGATAGAAAGAAAGATATTTCTCTCTAAGGTCATTCAATGATGTCCATTCCATTGTTGTTCACCTCATAATGATTTATAAAATATTTTTAATAACCAAATTAAAAGCAAAAACAAACGCCAAATGACAATAAAAAAATCCCCTGGAAAATCCAAGGGACGATATATTTACCGTGGTACCACCCAAATTATGTATACAAATATATTTTTATATACATCACTTTAAATGCATTAACGCTGCACAACGCCCTGCTTATTTCGCAGGGGGCAAAAGGGTGGCATTCAATAGAGTAAATTAAGTCTTGCACCAACCGACTTATCTCTGTAAAATACTGTTATTGGTATTCCCTTTTATCGCCTTTTTTACTATTCGTTTTTACTCTCTCACAAATATCATTTTACTATAACAAAAGCTATAAGTCAATGCTTAAAATAGCCAAATTTTGGGTTTAAACATTTACTTGCATTATGCGTTTTTACGTGATATATTGTAGACAAGAAAAAGAAAGAAGGTGAATCCAATGAAAACCGAAGAACACTCTTTTAATGAAGAACATATGGTAAATACAGTTAAGGACACAGGCTTTAATGGTAGATTGGAAATCACCAAAAGCATAGGATAGTAAAAAGAGAAACTTGAAACTATAGGTTCTGAAAAAAGAGAAAACAAAACAAAATTTAATATAGAAAAATAAAAATATTAAAGAAAGTTGAAATGTAGAATCTTTAGTATACTTGCAAGAATCAGGATTTAAAAATATCAAGACGAGAAATTGATATTTAAAGAAGAGTGTATTAAAAGAAACTTAATACAATTTAAATCGTGATACAGGTACTTGTGAAAAATGGCAACTTTGGCAAATACAGATAAAAGCTGTATATTGAGATAATAATTACTGCAAAACCAGAGAGTAAACAGTTAAAATTGAAAAGAAATAACCTTAAAAAAGATTATTCCCTAAAATATTTAACAAAATTGTTGTAAAGAAAGCAATTGAAGTTTAAAAGGTTTTAATGGCAGCAAGAATAGCTTCTATTAGAGAATGATGAGAAATGTTTAAAAAAAGAAAATTAAGAAGTTATTTTTTGAAAGTTGACCGAAATTGCATCTATAGTAAAGGTTAAGAAAAATTGAATATGATTGAAATAATGTAAATCCCTCTAAAATGGATAAAACGTTTTAGAGGGATTTTTCGCGTCTTCTGTCTCCTTTTTATATGGCTTTGTCATATAAGATAATAAAGGCTGTCACATATTTTTTTAAATATCGGTGCTGCTGTTCTTGTGCTTTCACCGCCGTTGTACATTGTTATACATATTGTGTACTGCGGATTTTCGTATGGATAAAAACCGCAAAACCAGGCAGTTAAAATTTCGCTGCCGTTTTCATTGTATCTGCCCGTCTGTGCTGTACCGGTTTTTCCGCCTGCTGACAGATAATTTGGCTTTGCACGCTGCATAGCACCTTCTTCCACAACATTTTTAAGCATCTGTTTTACCTGCTGCGCAGCAGACTGTGACACAACCTGCTGACGGCTGTAACTGTACAGATTTGTAACAAGGTCTTTGGTTTCGGCAGTATATATTCCCTGGGCTATCTGTGGCTGAACATAAACGCCATTGTTGGCAAAAATATTCATATAGGCCAGCACATGCACAGGGGTAAGCAGCATTTTTCCCTGCCCAAAGCTTACACTTGCAAGCTGGCCTAAATCTGAAAGTTCTTCATAATTCGGGAAATAACCTGCCTTTGTAACATAATCTCTCACCAGTGATATGTTTTCTCCAAAATGCAGTTCATCGGCAATTTCAGAAAATATACCTGCCTTATCCCCTTTTTGTGCTTCTATAAAATAACAGTTGCAGGAAACCGTAAGCGCCTGCTGCATATTTACCGGGCCATGTGCCCTATCGTTTGCACAGTGATATTTGTGTCCGTTTATTTCGGCTGTGCCTGTACAGTTGTAAACTTTTTGCGGATTGTAACCGTTTTCAAGCAAAACTGCCGCCCATAAGGGTTTTATAACACTGCCCGGTTCATAGCTTTGCAGTGCTTTGTTAAGCAGCGGTGAATTGTTTTGTGTAAGTGCCTGTGCCACATTGTTTGCTGAATAAAAAGGTGTGGATACCATAGCTTTTATCTTTCCTGTTTTTGTCTCCATAACCAAAACCGAGCCGTTGGGGATATATTCTTTTGCTATGCCTTCACACAGACGCTGAATGGTATTGTCTATTGTCAGCGCCAGAATTGTGGGCACTTTGCTGCTGTCTGCCATTTTTTCGCTTTCTGTTACAGACAGTATTTCTCCATAGCCGTTAAGATACAACTCCAGTGCTTTTTTCTTGTCAGCATCTTTAAGTTCGTCATCAAAAACCTTTTCCATTCCCGACACACCATTGCCGTCACCGTCGATATATCCTATAAGATGCTGTGCTATATTGAAATCGGTATATCTTTTGGTGGCTGTATAGATTGGGCGGTTTTTCAGCGCATTTTCTATGTCCACAACAAATCTTTTATTATATTTCATATTATCATAAAATTTCTGTTTTTCTTTTTCTGTAAGTGCATTGAAAACCTGCTGCAAATCATCATCGTGCACTGTGACCAAAGTTTTAAGCTGTGTTGTTGTATCGGTGATATTGTTGAAATTTATATCGGTTATTGCACCCCTGCCATCATCTATGACAATCTCTCTGTATTGCTGGTTGTAGGCATTCTGATAATACTTTTCATTGAGTGCTATATTTACCATATTAAGCTCTATCAGAAAAGCAAATGCCGTAAATACACACACCACCAGCACCATACGTTTTTCTTTCAAAAAAATCACCTCTGCACAGATGTAAAACTCTATGTAAAGGTTTTGCTGTTTTTCTTATTTTATTCATCCCCTGCAAGAAGCTCCTGCCTTAAAATTTCAACAGCACGTTTTTCCAGTCTTGAAACATAGCTTCTGCTTATGCCCAGTATTTCGCAAACCTGCTGCTGTGTCTGCTGCGGATTTCCAAACAGACCGTAGCGCATAATTATTATCTGCCGCTGTCTTGCATCCAGCTTTTGCAGCACCAGTTTAAGTACATCATCTTTCTGCTGACGGGCTTCGCAATATTCTGATATCTCAAAGTCGTCCTGCAGGCTGTCTTTGAGTGTAAGCTTACTGTTTTGATTTTCGGCATCAATACTTTCTTCCAGATATACTGTATTTTCGGTGGATTTAAGCTTTCTCATAGCCATAAGCACTTCGTTTTCGATACACCTTGCACTGTAAGTTGAAAAACGCGTATTGCGCCCGAAGTTAAAACTCTGCACTGATTTTATAAGCCCTATTGTACCTATGGACATAAGGTCGTCATTTTCTATGGGACCGCCATAGTATTTTTTTACCACATGTGCCACAAGCCTGAGATTATGCTTTATCAGTTTGTCTCTGGCCTTTAAATCTCCGTTAAAATACTTTTCAAATTCTTCCTTTTCCTGCTTTGGAGTAAGCGGGTCCGGCAGCACCCTGCTTTCCAGATGAAGCGCAAGAAAAAGTATATTTGACAATATATAACCTAAAACAGTGCCAAACATTTCAGTTGTATCCTTTCGTAAAATTTATTATATTTTTACGAAAACACCACTGTTTTTATTACAAAAAAATATCCCCTGCAGAATAAACTGCAGGGGGTAAAATTATTCCGGTATTACATCAATCACTGCCATTGCTGTGCCGAATGCGGCTTTATATATGTTTTCATCACTATATAGATTTGAATACTCATAAGGATTAACAACAAAACCGTATTCATTAAGCACAGAAGGCGCAATATCATTGCGCAGGACATAAAAATATCCGTAACCGAAACCGCGGTTATTTCGGCCTGTTGTGTCAGAAACTCTGCCGGTCATAGCTTCTGCCACTGCTTTGCTTTGCGGTGTAAAATAATAGGATTCAAAGCCTGCTGATTTTGCTGCATCAACTGTATATTCCAGACTGTTGTGATGCTGAGAAATAAACAGGTCTGGTTTTATCTGATTTACAAGTGTTCTTCTTTCTTCAAGTGTAAGGAATGTATCATCAGAACGTGTAAGGTAAACAGTTGCACCAAGTTTTTCCAGAACATCTCTTGTGGCAAGGGTTACTGCCAGATTGATATCCTTTTCATTTGGTCCTGCAACACCGCCCACACCAAGCGCACCGACATCCTTGCCTCCATGACCTGCATCAAGCATTACTGTTATATCGGTCAGAGGTTTTGCCCCGTTTGTTTTGCAAGGAGGATTTTTAAGATAAATTTCGATAAAACTGTTTTCTTTTGTGTGCTGATAATCTTCTGTGTATTTATATTCAATATTATATCCCCAGAAACCTTCTTCCGTGATATCTGGTATATTTATTACAAGATTATCACCGTCCTGGTGTGCGGTAAACTGTACAGCTGAATCCGTGTTGCTGTGAAGCACAAGGATATCTTCTTCCTGTACAAAATCGCTGTCAAAGCTTTTGTTCATTTCTGTATTTAAAAATGTAAGTGTTATGCCGTCATAGTCAAATGCTGACACTACTGCTGGCTTGCCGTTTAATGCAAAGCTGAGAATATTGTAATCTTCCTGCGGGTATTCTTCGGCATAATACGCATTTATAACCGCCTGCTGATAATCGCTGTCATCAACCCATTCCACATTTTTAGCCAGAACATATCCGCCGTTTGACAATTCGTATGCCCAGGTGTATTTGCCGTCACGTTCGGTTTTTACACTTTTTTCCACAATCATCTGTGCACCCTGCTGCAAACCGTCTATAATACGGCTGTCATCATCAGGGTCAGACAAAATGCTTGTCAGCGGATTGATTGTCTGCACAACCTGCCCTTTGTATGCCTTATTTGTATCGTCATCCTGCTTTTTGGCTGTTTTGCCCGTATATTCCCAAACTTTTCTGGTAACTGTGCGTGTTATCACATTTTCTCCCTGCACAACACTGATTGCGTTATCACCTTCTTCAAGTGTAACATACACGCCAAAAGTGCCGTCAGCAGCGGTTTTTACAGCCATATCATTGATATAAAGCGGCTGCTGTGTATCTGCACTGCCTGTAACAAAAATGCCCTCTGCATAGGTTGATGTATCTTTTGAAGGATTTGTAACCGCAAAAGTATTGTCAACCGACATACCAAACTGTGTAAGTTCCGATGATGTATCTGTCAGATTGTG
>JAFQAF010000291.1 GCA_017400025.1 Oscillospiraceae bacterium | reverse complement strand
CCTTTTTTCACCGGGCAGCAGCTCTGAAATATCACCGGTCTGCAGGGCAAGGGGCAGGCAGAAAATATCCGCCTTTTTTCCGCTGATTGGCTTTGTCTGCCGCCAGGCGGCCTTTTCCTGCTCTATAGCCTGCCTGCGGGCCTCCCGTTCTTCTTCCGGTGTCACCGGGCTTCCGTCTTTTTTAGTCACAATCACAGTGAAAAAATGGGGTTCCTTATATTCTCCCCTACCGTAATCCATGGCATATTTCAGCCCGCCAGCCGCACTTTCCATAAATAAAACATCCATATATCCTGTCCCTTTCACAGCACAACTTTACAATTAAGACTTTGGGTATACATTATTTGTAGAGTTCTTCATCATAATCCAGCCGGTAAAGCAGTGTTCCGTCCGGATTGAATACTTTTCCGGCTTCCATACCGTGATACCAGCCAAAGCTGTCGTCCCAGTCCCTGCCGTCCCGGGAAACCTGCCACATTTCTGCCAGGCAGTGATGCACCAGGCCGTCGCCGTCTGTGACACAGGCTATAAGATATGTGGTGCTGCCAAAAGGCAGTTCAAAGGTCATATCCACAGGGCACACAAATTCATCCCCGGTCCAGTTGTCATCATACATTGCCCGGCCGTGATAGGTCACGGCTTGTTCCTTTGTGCCGTGTCTTTCGTCCACATTGTTGTATTCCATCTGTTTTCGCCATACTTCCCTGCCGTCTGTGACCTGCACCAGCTCCACTTTTTCTATTTTTGCGGCTGTGCCCCTGCGCTCTGCAGTAATATGCAGTGTGGAGTCCAGCTCCAGATTCATAATTTCCCCGCTGCGGGTTGCACGGGCAGATGAAGCAGAAAGGTCTCCGTAAACCGTTGTAAGATAATCATAGCGGGGCACACAGGACCAGTTTATCCGCTGGGAGCGCACAGTGCCGTTTTCTGTAAAAGATACTTTATCTATTATGGTTTCGTCCATCATCGGCACAGATACCACAGCAGAGAACACTCCTTCAGAAAGGGAGAGAGGGTATTCCTCACCGTTTACAGTCACAGCTGCAGCAGTTGTGCCGGGAGTATATTCCTTTGGCTGTATTTTAATTTCAAGGGCTGCGGTTTTCTCCCGGATATCACCGGATACAATCTGATACTCCTCCGCCAGCAGCAGGCTTGCCTGCTCTTCCAGCATACGGTCCACATTTGAATAAATACCGCGGATATCGTTTCTCACACTGGAATCCACCGAAGAAATGGCGTTTCGCAGGCTGCGGATTTCGCCCTCCAGCGAGCTGATTTTAATATGTGAAAGCAGCACTGCGCCACAGCACAGCACCAGCAGAATTCTGTTTATATTTTCCTTCATAATACACCTCCGTTTTTTCCATTATATCAGTAATTTGTGAAAAAACATAGGGAAAGTCTGATAATATCGTCAGCACGGACTTTTTCCGGAAAGCTGCCTGATAAAAAATGTCATTCGGAGAGAATGGCAAAATTCTGAACACATTATTGAAGTTCAGGATTTTTCGCCGTTTCGTTTCTCTGAATGGCATATTTTTATCTGTATAGCACCGGCAGGCATCAGGTTGTTTTGTTTCAGTCTGGAAAACATAAAGGAAAGACTCTTTGTCTGGAAATGCTTTCTTTGCCTGTTTTTTGATTTCTGCTATATAAAACAAAAAAGCCGCCTGTATTCCAACCCAGGCGGCTGTGCTTTTCACTTTGAAAGGTAAGTTACTTCGCATATTAAATTCGCAATAAAAACGACCAAGCATTCCAACTTGGTCGTTATGGTGAGCCATCGGAGACTCGAACTCCGGACACCCTGATTAAAAGTCAGGTGCTCTGCCAGCTGAGCTAATGGCTCTCACCTATAAGCTGTTGTCCTTGACAGCTTTTATATTATAGCAAGAGGGCAATAAAAAGTCAACACTTTTTTGCAGAAATTTTTTAATTTTTTTCATTTTGTAAATTCTGCATATATAACATACCTTTCTGATACCTATTTTACCACACATTAACCATAAAAGCAATATAAAGCACCCGGCAGGCAGATACCGGCGGCCTTTATATTTCTTTTTGGGAGAAAGGTCAGTAATCTGTCCTGTGCCGGTTTATATCCATAAAAAAACAGGCACCCCTATGGGTGCCCGTTAGTTTTGTATTGACTGTACAGCCGATTATTTTGCGTAATCCACTGCACGGCTTTCCCTGATAACATTTACTTTGATCTGTCCAGGGTAGTCCAGTTCGTTTTCAATTTTGGCAACAATATCTCTTGCCAGGATAACAATCTGGTCATCGCTTATAGCCTCCGGTTTAACCATGATTCTTACCTCACGGCCTGCCTGAACAGCATAGCTGTTTTCAACACCGGCAAAGCTGTTGGAAATTTCTTCCAGTTTTTCCAGACGTTTGATGTAGTTTTCCAGATTTTCTCTTCTTGCGCCAGGGCGTGCTGCGCTGATAGCGTCTGCAGCCATAACGATAAATGCCAGAGGAGTCTGTGGTTCCACGTCGTTGTGGTGTGCCTGGATTGCATGGATTACAGCGTTTGATTCCTTGTATTTCTTTGCAACTTCCACACCGATGGAAACGTGTGTACCTTCGTATTCGTGGTCAAGGCCTTTGCCTATGTCATGCAGCAGACCTGCACGTTTTGCCTGTGCAACGTCCATACCCAGTTCGCCTGCAATAAGGCCGGACAGGTAGCTTACTTCCAGGGAGTGTTTCAGCACGTTCTGGCCGTAGCTTGTACGGTATTTCAGTCTGCCTATCAGTTTTACAAGCTCTGGGTGCAGGCCGTGGATGCCTGCCTCCATAACAGCTCTTTCGCCCTCTTTTTTGATTGTGAGTTCCACATCCTTGCGGGCTTTTTCCACTGTTTCTTCAATTCTTGCCGGGTGGATACGGCCGTCTGAAATAAGTTTTTCCAGAGTCTGGCGTGCCACTTCCCTGCGCACAGGGTCAAAGCTGGAGATTGTGATAGCTTCCGGTGTATCGTCGATGATAAGGTCCACACCTGTGGCTGTTTCCAGTGCCCTGATGTTGCGGCCTTCACGGCCGATGATTCTGCCTTTCATTTCATCACTTGGCAGCGGTACCACGCTGACAACTGCATCTGCAGAATGGTCTACTGCACAGCGTGCAATAGTCTGTGTCAGTAAGTTTCTTGCCAGCTCTTCACTGTCTTCCTTGAGCTGGTCTTCGTATGCTGTGATTTTCACAGCTTTTTCGTGTGTAAGCTGTTCGTCCAGGCGCTGGAGAATCAGAGCTTTTGCTGCGTCCTGTGAAAGACCGGAGATTGTTTCCAGTTTTTCCAGCTGACGCTGCTTCATCTGTTCAATTTCGTCCAGGCGGGCGCTTACAAGCAGTTCTTTCTGCCTGATGTCTGCTTCTTTCTTTTCCAAAGCCTCTGTCTTTTTGTCCAGGTTTTCTTCCTTCTGGTTCAGGCGTCTTTCCTGGCGGGACACTTCGCTGCGGCGTTCTTTCAGTTCTTTTTCGCCGTCGGCTTTCATTTTGTAGATTTCGTCTTTGGCTTCAAGCAGTGTTTCTTTTCTTTTCTGTTCAGCTGACTTGATAGCGTCATTGATAATTCTTACTTTTTCATTTTCAGCACTGCCTATCAATGCTTCGGCAGTTTTGCGTCTATGAGATTCGCCCATGCTGAATGCAACAGCACCAACAACGGCGGCCTCAATGAGCACTACCACAACGGTCAGCCATAATGGTAATGTCATGCTGTGTTCTCCTTTAAAATAGGGTTAATCAAATTTATATAAACCGCCAGGGCAGCGCCTGCCCCTGCGGCATGCCGGCAGATATTTCTGCCAGGTGAATATATTGTAATGGTACTTATAATATATAATACAAATTCAATAAAAAATTATTCCACTATATATTTTAAAGGTATAAAGTAAACTTGTCAAGAAATATATTGACACTAAAAAGAAAAAGTGATAATATGATGTCAAAGCGTTGATACGGACAAGTTTTATGGAATAAATTTTTCAGAGAGCCTTTGGTTGCTGCGAAAAGGCAGGTTTATCTGTAGAATACCACCGTTGAGCCGGCATGGTGAACCGTGCCCGGGTAAGACCGTTATATCTTCAAAGAGTGGCAGTATATACTGCAATTCGGGTGGAACCGTGGGGAATTTACACCTCATCCCGTTTGGGATGGAGGTGCTTTTTTATTTTATATGGCACCTGCACCCAAAATCTGTACACAGTAACTAAAAACAGAAAGGGAAAAACTATGATTAAAGTTACACTGAAAGACGGCTCTGTAAAAGAGTTCGTAGCACCAATCAGCTATGCTGACATCGCAAAATCCATCAGCCCGAAACTGCTGGAAAAAGCAACATGCGCCAGAGTAAACGGCGAAATCTGCGACCTGAGAGACGTGGCAGAAGCAGACGTTAATCTGGAAATTCTCACATTTGATGACAAGGACGGCAAAAAGGCATTCTGGCATACAGCAAGCCACGTAATGGCACAGGCTATCCTTAAATTCATCCCTGATGCAAAACTGACAATCGGTCCTGCAGTAGACAACGGTTTCTACTATGACATCGACACAGATGTAAACATCGACGAAGAAATGATTGCAAAGCTGGAAGCTGAAATGAAAGCTATTGCAAAAGCAGGAAGCAAAATCGAACGTTTTGTTCTGCCTAAAGAAGAAGCACTGGCAAAATTCCCAGGCAACGAATACAAACAGGAACTTATCAACGAACTGCCGGAAGGCGAAGAAATCTCCTTCTACGAACAGGAAGGCTTTGTTGACCTGTGTGCCGGCCCACATCTGATGAGCGTGGCACCTATCGGCGCACTGAAAATCATGTCTATAGCAGGCGCTTACTGGAGAGGCAACAGCGAAAACAAAATGCTGAAACGTGTATACGGTATTGCATTCCCTAAACAGAAACAGCTGGAAGAATACCTCCATATGCTGGAAGAAGCAAAAAAACGTGACCACCGCAAACTGGGCAAGGAACTGCGCCTGTTTGAAATGGTTGACGAAGGCCCTGGCTTCCCATTCTTCCTGCCAAACGGTATGATTGTTTACAACACACTGATGGACTACTGGAGAGAACTGCACAAACGTGAAGGTTATGTAGAAATCTCTACACCTATCATTCTGAACCGTCAGCTGTGGGAAACATCCGGTCACTGGGATCACTACAAAGAAAATATGTACTTCACAAAGATTGACGACGGCGACTATGCAATTAAACCTATGAACTGCCCGGGCGGTATGCTGGTTTACAAAATGGAACCACACTCCTACCGTGAACTGCCTATGCGTGTAGGCGAAATCGGTCTGGTACACAGACACGAACTGTCAGGCGCTCTCAATGGTCTGATGCGTGTACGTTGCTTCCACCAGGACGACGCTCATATCTTTATGACACAGGAACAGATCCGTGACGAAATCAAAGGCGTTGTAAGACTGTTTGACGAAGTTTATGCTAAATTCGGTCTCACATACCATGTAGAACTGTCCACAAGACCTGAAAACTCCATGGGTTCTGACGAAGACTGGGAAATTGCAACAGAAGGTCTCCGCGGTGCTCTGGAAGACATCGGTCTTGAATATATCGTAAATGAAGGCGACGGCGCATTCTATGGTCCGAAGATCGACTTCCATCTGAATGACGCTATCGGCAGAACATGGCAGTGCGGTACAATCCAGCTTGATATGCAGCTGCCAGAACGTTTCCAGCTTGAATACGTTGGTGCAGACGGCGAAAAACACCGTCCTGTAATGATCCACCGTGTTGCTTACGGTTCTATCGAACGTTTCATCGGTATCCTGATTGAACACTTTGCAGGCGCATTCCCAACATGGCTTGCTCCTGTACAGGCAGTTATCATTCCTGTTGCTGAAGCACACAAAGAATATGCTCACGAAGTGCTGAAGAAACTGGAAGCTGCAGGCGTACGTGCAAAGGTTGACGACAGAAACGAAAAAATGGGTTACAGAATCCGTGAAAACCAGCTGCAGAAAGTTCCTTACATGCTGGTTGTTGGCGATAAAGAAATCGAAGACGGCGCAGTTGCAGTACGTGCAAGAAAAGAAAACCTTGAAGGCCCAATGGCTGTAGCAGAATTTGTTGACTACATCGTTGACGAAATCAAAGAACGCAGACTGTAATACAGAACAGCAATATTTTACCCCTCTCCGCCCGGAGAGGGGTTTTTATTATTTCATCAATCTTTCACTTGTGAAAAGGCAACTTTGAGTATATATTATAATTAAAAAGAGATATATAGGAGGATGACTATGAAATACGAAATCAAGGGCGGCGCATTCCCGGTGGTTATCTGCACACTGGAAAACGGCGAGCAGATGATAACAGAAAAAGGCTCTATGGCCTGGATGAGCCCAAATATGAAGATGGACACCCGCGGCGGCGGTCTGGGAAAAATGTTTTCCAAGGCTTTTTCCGGTGAAAGTATGTTCCAGAATATCTACACAGCCAACGGTAATGGCATGATTGCCTTTACCTCCAGCTTTCCGGGCAGAATTGTTCCGGTGGAAATCGGCCCGGGCCAGGAGATGATTCTGCAGAAAAGTGCATTCCTTGCAGCAGAAGCCGGGGTTGAGCTGAACGTGCATTTCAACAAAAAACTGGGTGCAGGATTTTTCGGCGGTGAAGGCTTTATTATGCAGCGCCTTTCCGGCAGAGGCACAGCCTTTGTGGAAATAGACGGCGAGCTGATTGAATACCAGCTGCAGGCCGGCCAGCAGATAGTGGTGGACACCGGTAACGTGGCAGGCTTTACACCGGGTGTGCAAATGGATATACAGCAGGTACCTGGGCTGAAAAACAAACTGCTGGGCGGCGAGGGGCTGTTCAACACTGTGCTGACCGGCCCGGGCAGGGTATGGCTGCAGACAATGCCCGTGTACAGCGTGGCCGCTGCAGTAAGACCTTTTATTGTTGTAAATGACAACTGATTGAAATTTTAAACCTTACATAAGTTTATGTATCAGTTTCACGGGGAGGTAAATATGAAAAACTATGAAGAATTGCTGAAACTGGCACAGCAGGGCGACGCCGGTGCGCAGTATGATACAGCCTATATGCTGTACCACGGAAAAGGTGTTGAAAAAGACAGGGAAAAAGCACTGTACTGGTACAGCCAGTCCGCGGGGCAGGGCAACTGCGATGCAATATATGAACTGGGTTCAATGTATCAGTACGGAAGGGGCACAGCAAAGAATATGGCTCTTGCCCTTGAACAGTACGAAAAAGCTGCCCGGTGCGGCAATATCCACGCCCGGACAGACCTGGGTACAATATATCTTTACGGCAACGGGGTAAAAGCAGACTATGCCAAGGCCCTGGAATGGCTGACCTTTGCCGCCGAAAAAGGCGACGCCCGGGCACAGTTTGAACTGGGCAGTATGTATTACAACGGCACCGGCATAAAAACCGACCGTTTCAAAGCGCTGCACTGGTACAAAAAAGCCGCACGGCAGGGAGACAGCCGGGCCCAGGCTGAAGTTGATGCCCTGGAAACAGCGGTGAAACCTTACTGATAAATTTCATATTATACAAAACAAAAGACCGGCACAAAGCCGGTCTTTCCTTTTCTGTGAAAACTGTACAGCTGTTATTCAGCCATTGCATAGTTGAGGGCAGCCAGTGCGTGAAGTTCTGTGGAGTCGAAT
>JAFQAF010000290.1 GCA_017400025.1 Oscillospiraceae bacterium | reverse complement strand
GAGCAATTAACAAACGATTTAGAGGCGTGGCTTCTGTGCCTTGTCCAGGACTGTTTCAAATTTTTCAAACTCTGTTTTGACTTCTCCCAGTACCTTCCATACCTGGCCGGAGCTTTTCTGTATGGCCAGAGTCTTGAAGCCCATCTGCAGGCTGTTCAGCAGGGCGGCCATTGTTGTAGGGCCTGCTATGTTGATTTTGTCCTTCTGCAGTTCTTCCACCATACCGTGGCGCACCACCTCCGCATACAGGCCTTCCACCGGCAGGAACATAATTGCAAACTCTGTGGTATAAGGCACATCGATATATTTGGTGCGGATATCCTTTGCAAAGCCTTTGATACGTGTGCGCAGCTCTTTTACCGCTGTTTCCACCTGTACAGGGTCTGCAGAGTCATAGGCATCCAGCAGTTTCTGATAGGCATCCAGAGGGAATTTGGCATCAATAGGAAGATATACCGGTGTTTCATCATCACCCGGCAGTCTCACTGCAAATTCCACCCTGTCTGAAGAGCCTTTCTTGGTTGCAATATTCACTTCATACTGTTCCGGGCTGAGTATTTCTTCAAGAATTGCCCCCAGCTGCACTTCCCCCAGAATACCGCGGGTTTTTACGTTGGAAAGCACACGCTTCAGATCGTCCACGCCTGCGCCCACCTTCTGCATTTCGCCCAGTGACTTATATACCCGGTCCAGCCTGTCAGAAACCATTTTGAAAGACTGGTTGATTCTTTCCTCCAGGGTTTTCTGCAGTTTTTCGTCTACAGTCAGACGCATTTCCTCCAGTTTCTTTTCGTTGGAAGCCTGCATATCTGCCACACGCTTTTCCATTGTCCGGCGTATCTGTTCCATCTGGATTGCAGACTGCTTCTGGAAGCTGGTCATTCTCTCATCCAGACCTTTTGTCATTTCATTTACCGTTTTGCGCAGTGTGTCCAGGTTTTCATTTGTATTCCGGGAAAACATTGCAAAGCGTTCTGATTCCCGGGTGGAAAGTGCCACCTGTGTTTCGCGGCTGGCTTTTGAGGACATTTCCAGCTGGCGCTGAACAGAATCCACCGTGTCGCGCTGTGTGCGGTCCATATAGTCTTTCACATCATTTTCAAGGTCGGCAAATTTTTCTGCCAGATTTTTATTTTTTGAATTTGTAACAAATGTTATTATATTCAGCACCACTGAAACGGCCAGCAGTGCAATAACAATATAGTCTGTATATCCCATTAATTCTCCACAATATTACAGCCGCCCGGAAAGAACGGCTGCAATCTCTGATTATTGTTTATTTTTTGTTTGCTGCAAGGTTTGCAATTGCATCTGTAATCATTCTGATAAACGGCTCTCTGTCCACGCCCATTGCAACTGTTGTATTCGGTTTGTTTTTCATCACATTGTCCACGTCTGTAACTGTCATGCCGTATGTGTAGCGGCCATTGATGTCAACAGTTACATAGTAGTCTTCTGCTTTTACAAGTTCCGGCCGGATAAGCCATGCCAGCGGAAGACTGTCGTGCATTGCAAGGCCCGGATTTTTCATTCTGTCACGGTAGTGCTCTGCATAAATACCGCACATATTGTAAATGGTTTCAGAAAGCCAGTTGGCTTTTCCGAACTCTTCCATATCTTCAAAAGCTATATAGCCGTCCCAAGTGGCGTCAAGGCCGGCCATTTTGATTTTAAGGCCGGATTTGAACAGTATATATGCTGCTTCGGCATCTTTTATTATATTGGCCTCTGCAACAGGGGATGCGTTGCCTTTGATTGTGGAGCCGCCCATAATCACAACCTCTTTTATTTTGTGCAGAAGCTCCGGATGTGTGAGGATAAGTGTGGCGATATTTGTAAGCGGGCCTACCGGAACAAGTGTAATCGGATCTTCGCTTTCGCGCAGGGTATCCGCCATAAACTGAACTGCACTTTTTTCAATCGGGCTGATTTTTGGTTCAGGCAGAGGGTTTGCCATATCCCCAAGCCCGTCATAGCCGTGAACTATTGAATACTCCGGCGGATTGTATTCATTCACCAGTGGGCGGTATGCACCGGCGGCAACAGGAATATCAGTGCGGCCGAGAAGTTCAAGAATTTTGAGGGTGTTTTTTGTAGTAACCTCACAGCGGCGGTTGCCGAAAACTGTTGTGAACCCAAGGACTTCAAATTTTTCATTGCCAAGGGCAAGGCACATGGCTATGGCATCATCTATACCAACGTCAACGTCCATAATAATTTTGATTTTTTCCATAACCGTTCCCCCTATTCAAAGCGTGCAACTGCATCACGGATAAGACCAAGGTATTTTTCCCTGTCTATACTGATACACAGCTGTACATTAGGTTCGCCTTTAAGATGTCCCAGGTAGTCAAACACTGTCTGGCCTTCTGTTTCTGTGCTCTGGGTTTCGCATACCACATAATGGTCCTCTGTCACAAGGCAGTCGCCGTCCAGCAGAAGGGCTGCGGCAGCGGAAGAGTCACATATCGTGATTCTGAAACTGTCAAAGTCAGCAGGCATATTCTTTTCTGCCGCTGCTTTTTCTGCAAATTTTTTATCGTGTTCAATGAAGGCATCCAGCATAGGTTTCAGTTTTTTGCCGTGGCTGTACAGCTCTTTCATTTCTGCACCTGTAACCTGATTGGAATATGTAAACGGAAGGTCTGCCATTGTGACAGGAATGTCGCTCTTCAGAACTATCTGGCAGGCATGCGGGTCACCCCATATATTGAACTCTGCTGTAGGGGAATGGTTGCCGTAAGTGCGGCTGCCGCCCATCATATATATTCTCTTTATGTAATTTTTGAAATCCGGATATTTGAGAATTGTCAGTGCCACATTGGTCATAGGGCCGAGAACAACCAGCACCATCTCACCATTTTCTTTTTTGGCCAGATTGTACATCACATCCCAGGCTGCCTCTTTTTCCGGCACAGATACTGCCCGTGGCAGTTCAAAGCCGGCCAGGCCATTGGTGCCGTGGATTTCACTGGCGTCTTTCAGCGGAACAATAATAGGTTTTGCGGCACCTTTTGCCACAACACAGTCAATGCCAAGAAAGTCTTTCAGCGCCAGGGCGTTTTTTGTTGTTCCTTCCAGGCCTACGTTTCCGTGAGTAGTGGTAATAGCCTTTATATCCACCTTGTCTGAACCTGCAAGCATAATAATGGCGATGGAATCGTCTATGCCCGGGTCACAGTCTATCATTACAGGAATTCTGCTCATTTTTCCCTCCGTACT
>JAFQAF010000289.1 GCA_017400025.1 Oscillospiraceae bacterium | reverse complement strand
TTTCAAATCAGTAGGCGTAAAGGATGACAAGAGAACAGATGCATGGCCGGTAATCATCCGTGCCGTAAACACAGTGGATGCAATGACAGCAACAATTGAAGAAGTTCCGTATGAACTGCTGAAACACATCACAGAAAGAATTACAAACGAAGTTGAGGGTGTAAACCGCGTTCTCTTCGACCTTACTCCAAAGCCATCAGGCACAATAGAATGGGAGTAAGCTTTCCGCATTTTTCATAAAATCAACCCCGGGAATTCCTGTAGACCAGGAGCTCCCGGGGTTTGTTTATGTATAAAAAAGCCATCGGCAACAAAACTGCTGCCAATGGCTTCTGTATTATAAATTATAAATCAGCGGTTATATATCAGTGGTCACCGGAAGATTCTTTTCTGATAACGTCATGTGCGCCGCCTTCAACGATACTTACTGCAGATACAAGTGTAAGCACAGCTTTTTCTCTCAGTTCAGGCAGGTTCAGTGCACCGCAGTTGCACATTGTGGATTTTACCTTGCTCAGTGTTTTTGCCACGTTGTCAGACAGAGGGCCTGCATATGGAACATAGGAGTCAACGCCTTCTTCAAAGGACAGCTTTTTGTCGCCGCCCAGGTCGTATCTCATCCAGTTTCTTGCACGGTTGGAGCCTTCACCCCAGTATTCCTTAACGTAGTTGCCGTTGATCATTACTCTTGCTGTAGGAGATTCATCAAAACGTGCAAAGTATCTGCCCAGCATTACAAAGTCTGCACCCATAGCCAGAGCCAGTGTGATGTGGTGGTCATAAACGATACCGCCGTCAGAACATACAGGAACATAGATGCCTGTTTCTTCAAAGTATTCATCTCTTGCAGCACATACTTCGATAAGGGATGTAGCCTGGCCACGGCCGATACCTTTTGTTTCTCTTGTGATACAGATGGAACCGCCGCCGATACCTACTTTGATAAAGTCTGCACCTGCTTCTGCCAGGAATCTGAAACCGTCACGGTCTACAACGTTGCCTGCGCCGATTTTAACTCTGTTTTCATCACCGAATTTTTCTTTTGAGTATTTTCTTGCAAATTCCAGTGTGAGTTTCTGCCATTCGCTGAAACCTTCAGAAGAGTCAATACACAGCACGTCTGCACCTGCTTCAATCAGTGCAGGAATGCGTTCTGCATAGTCTCTTGTATTGATACCGGCACCCACAACATAGCGTTTGTGGTCATCCAGCAGTTCATTTGGGTTTTCTTTGTGGTCTTCGTAGTCTTTTCTGAATACGAAGTATTTCATGTTGCCTTCTTCTGTTACGATTGGCAGTGCGTTGAGCTTGTGTTCCCAGATAATATCATTTGCTTCTTTCAGGGATGTGCCTTCCTTTGCAACGATAAGGTCTGCAAGCGGAGTCATAAATTCAGAAACTTTTGTGCCCATGTCCAGTCTGCTTACACGGTAGTCTCTGCTTGTAACAATACCTACCAGTTTGCCGTTTGCTGTGCCGTCTTCTGTTACAGCAACTGTGGAATGACCAGATTTTTCTTTCATGGCAAGAATGTCTTCCAGTGTGGCATCTGGTTTAACGTTGGAATCGCTTGTTACAAAACCGGCTTTATAGCCTTTTACTCTTGCAACCATTGCAGCTTCATCTTCGATTGACTGTGAACCGTAGATAAATGCAACACCGCCTTCTTTAGCCAGTGCAACTGCAAGTTTTTCACCTGATACAGACTGCATAATTGCAGAAACCATAGGAATGCTCATTTCAATATCAGATTTTTTGCCTTTTTCAAATCTTACAAGTGGTGTTTTCAAACTTACATTTGCAGGTAAGTGCTGACTTGATGAATAGCCTGGGATAAGCAGGTATTCACTGAATGTATGTGATGGTTCGTTGATGTATCTTGCCATGTTCTGTCTCCTTTTTGATAAAATTGTAAATTGTTACCTTATATTATACTAACTAAACAGCTATAATTCAAGATATCAGGCGTTCAGCGGATTTCATATTCTTTTGCAGAAAATTATGCGGTTTTTATTGTATTTTTAACAAAACAGGGGAAATTTGACGTACTTTATGTAAAAACACAGGGAGCACAGCCGTGCTGTGCGAGTCGCAGACGAGAAAGAGGCCCGCTGTTTTAACTTTGCACAAAACAAAAAAGCAGCACACTTTCGTGTACTGCTTTAACTGGTGCACCATCAGGTAAGTGACACCCGGAAAATGCAAGGCAGGGGCGCAGAATTTTCCGCCGGTGGAACTTATGCAGGGAGCACAGCCGTGCTGTGCGAGTCGCAGACGAGAAAGAGTCCCGCTGTTTTAACTTTGCACAAAACAAAAAAGCAGCACACTTTTGTGTACTGCTTTAACTGGTGCACCATCAGGGACTCGAACCCGGGACCCACTGATTAAGAGTCAGTTGCTCTACCAACTGAGCTAATGGTGCATTTCTGATTGCTTTAATATTATACCACCAAAAAATAAAAATGCAATAGTTTTTTTGAAACTATTGCATTTTTTGTTATGAAAATTTTTATCCGGCAGCAAAATCAGCGTATCAGTGCAAAAACCTGTGCGGCAATTACTGTCATAAGGCCTGCCACTGCAATGGAAAGACCGCTCATTGCACCTTCCACTTCGCCCAGTTCTATGGCTTTTGCCGTGCCGGTGCCGTGGCTGGCTGTACCTATCGCCAGACCTTTTGCCACCGGGTCTGTGATTTTTGCAATTTTCAGCACTGCGTCTGCTGTGATATTGCCGAAAATACCGGTGATTATTATTACCGGCACTGTGATGGCGCTTATGCCACCCAGTTCATCTGCCACACCCATACCTATTGCA
>JAFQAF010000288.1 GCA_017400025.1 Oscillospiraceae bacterium | reverse complement strand
TTCAGGTAGTTGTTTACAACTGCAAAGATAATGATAACCTGCAGTGCTACCGGAACAGGCTGTGTCTGTGGCTGTTTGAGAACTTCCACAATACGTGCACCCTGGTCCAGACGTGCCTTTGTATCTGCGTCCAAGTCAGAACCGAACTGGGAGAAGCTCTTCAGCTCGATGTACTGTGAGTACAGCAGTTTCAGCTGGCCTGCAACCTTTTTCATGGCTTTGATCTGTGCAGAACCGCCAACACGGCTAACAGAGATACCTGGGTTTACAGCCGGACGGATACCTGCGTTGAACAGCTCTGTTTCAAGGAACAGCTGGCCGTCTGTGATGGAGATAACGTTTGTAGGAATGTAGGCAGAAACGTCACCGGCCTGTGTTTCGATAATAGGAAGGGCTGTGATAGATCCGCCGCCGTATTCAGGGGCAAGACGTGCTGCACGTTCCAGCAGACGTGAATGGAGATAGAAAACGTCACCAGGGTAAGCTTCACGTCCTGGCGGACGGCGGATAAGCAGAGAAAGTGCACGGTAAGCCACGGCGTGTTTGGAAAGGTCGTCGTAGATTATCAGTACGTCTTTGCCCTGGTCCATAAAGTATTCTGCCATTGTAACACCTGCATAAGGTGCAATGTACTGCAGAGGTGCCAGTTCACTGGCTGTGGAAGCAACAACTATGGAGTAGTCCATAGCGCCTGCTGCAGACAGTGTTTCCACCAGCTGTGCAACTGTGGAAGCTTTCTGGCCGATAGCTACATAGATACAGATAACATCCTGACCGGCCTGGTTGATGATTGTATCTGTGGCAATTGTTGTTTTACCTGTCTGACGGTCACCGATGATAAGTTCGCGCTGGCCGCGGCCGATAGGAATCATGGAGTCGATAGCCTTGATACCTGTCTGCAGTGGCACGGAAACGGATTTTCTTTCGATGATACCGTGTGCAGGGGATTCTATAGGGCGTGTTTCAGCTGCTTCAATTGGGCCTTTGCCGTCGATAGGCTGGCCAAGGCTGTTTACTACACGGCCCAGGAGATTTTCACCTACAGGAACAGAAACTACTCTGCCTGTACGTTTTACTGTATCGCCTTCCCTGATACCGTCATCGGAACCAAGGATAACAAGGGAAACGATGTTTTCTTCCAGGTTCATAGCCATGCCGTATTCGCCGTTAGGGAACCGGACAAGCTCGTTGGCCATACAGTTTTCAAGGCCGTAAGCCTTTGCAATACCGTCGCCCACCTGGATTACTGTACCTGTTTCGCTCTGCTCAATTTTACTGTCGTAATTTTTAATCTGCTCTTTTATGATTTTGCTGATATCTTCAGGTTTGAGCTGCATTGATACACCTGCTTTCTTTCAAGATTTCGGTTTTACCGATTTATATTTTTAAGTTGATTTTTCAAAGTTTCAAGTTTCTGTGCAATGGAGTCGTTTATCTGCATATCACTGAACTGCAGTATCACACCGCCCAGGCAGGCCGGGTCCACCCTGTTTGTGAGGAGGATTTTCTTGCCTGTGGTTTTTTCCAGTTTTTCAGTGAGTTTTGCCTGCAGCTCCCGGCTCATAGGCACAGCGGTAACAGCCACAGCCTTTTCTATATTGAAATGCCTGTTGTACAGTTTTTCATATTCAACAAAGCTTTCTGTAAGAATTGCTGCATCCTTGCGCTGAATCATAACCTTCATATAGTTCAGAAGGCTTTTGTTTATGCTCCGGCCGAAAGCCCTGTCCACAAAGTCTGTTTTTTCTTCCTTTGTGATCATAGGCGCAGCCAGCAGTTTTGCAAAGTCAGGGTTTTCCTTTACCACCTGTGCGATAACCTGTGACTGGCTGAGGATTTCATCCAGAGTATTTTCTTCCACAGCTATTTCAAAAAGGGCGTCTGCGTAGGATGATGACAAATTGCTCATTACACTTCACCCACATTCTCAATAAACTGTGCTATAAGAGCCTGATGGTCTTCTGCTGTAATTTCTCTCTGCACCATTTTGCCTGCAATTGCAACGGAAATATCAGAAATGTCTTCCCTGATTTCCTGGTATGCCTTTTTGCGTTCCTGGGCAATTTCAGCCTCGGCTCTTTTTGTCATTATAGCAGCCTTTTCCTGTGCCTGGGAGATGATTTCCTGTTCTCTTCTCTGGGCTGACAGTGTGGCCTGTTTTATAATTTCACCGGCTTCATCACGTGCCTGTGCCATTTTTTCGCTGTATTCCTTTTCCAGGTTTACAGCTTTTTCATTGGCTTCATTTG
>JAFQAF010000287.1 GCA_017400025.1 Oscillospiraceae bacterium | reverse complement strand
TTTCAAAATCTCGTATGACGGCAATGAACGCCTCACTTTCCTCAAGGTCACCGGCGGTTCTCTTAAAGTAAAGGATTCAGTGCCGCAGATAAACAGAAAAAATGAAAGCCATACGGAAAAAGTCAACCAGCTGCGCATTTATACCGGTGACAAGTTCAGAGCTGTCCAGGAAGTTACTGCAGGCGGTATCTGCGCTGTAACAGGGCTGAACCACACTTATCCCGGCCAGGGTCTGGGTGGAGAAAGAAACAGCGAAAGCAGTGTGCTGCAGGCTATTTTCTCTTACAGAGTGCTTTTTGATGAAAAATATGATGTGCGCACTGTACTGCAGAAACTGCGCATACTCGAAGACGAAGAACCACAGCTGAAGATTGAATGGAAAGAACAGGTGAAGGAAATACATCTTTCACTTATGGGTGAAATACAGCTGGAAATTATCAAAACACTGTTTTTCCAGCGTTTTGGAATGGAAATAGATTTTGATGCAGGCAGTGTTCTCTACAAGGAAACCATAAAGAATACTGTGGAAGGCGTAGGTCATTATGAACCGCTGCGCCATTATGCAGAGGTGCATCTGCTTCTTGAACCGGGTGAAGCCGGCAGCGGCCTTGTATTTGACACCCTCTGCAGCGAAGACAAGCTGGACAGAAACTGGCAGCGCCTTATTATTACACATCTATATGAAAAAACACATCTCGGTGTACTTACCGGTTCACCGATTACAGATATGAAAATCACCCTTGTAAACGGCAGGGCACATCTGAAGCATACAGAAGGCGGCGATTTCCGCCAGTCTACTTACCGCGCTGTAAGACAGGGGCTTATGCAGGCAGAAAGCGTGCTTCTGGAGCCCTGGTATGATTTTGAGATAACTGTACCTACAGAAAATACCGGCCGTGTAATGACAGATATACAGAAGATGAGCGGCAGTTTTGATGCACCGGTACAGAATATGGATACCAGTACAATTACCGGCTTTACCCCTGTAAGCGAGATAAACTCCTACGGCAGCGAGCTGATAAACTTTACCCGCGGCAAGGGAAGAATTGTGCTGAAATACAAAGGCTATATGCCTTGCCACAATGCACAGCAGGTGATTGAAGAAACAGGCTATAACCCGGAAAGTGACCTTGACAACACCCCGGACAGTGTTTTCTGTACCCATGGTGCAGGCTTTGTGGTAAAGTGGAATGAAGTAAAAAACAAGATGCACCTTGAAAGTTTTCTTAAAGACAAAAAGGAAAGCGAATCAAGAACGGTGAGATATACCCCACGCCAGGTGGAACAGTATTATTCCAGCCTTGAAGCAGACAAGGAACTGCTGCAAATATTTGAACAGACATACGGCAAAATCAAAACCGATAAATATCTTGCACTGAAAACAGCACCTAAGGCAAAGGAAACAGCTCCTGCAAAACCGCAGAATTATGAAAAAGAATTCCTTCTTGTAGACGGCTACAATATCATTTTTGCCTGGGAGCATCTGAAAAAGATTGCAGCGGAAGATATAGAGGATGCCCGCCACAAGCTGGCAAACACTCTGTGCAATTATCAGGGGTTCAAAAGATGTGAAGTTATACTGGTTTTTGACGCCTACAAGGTAA
This sequence comes from Oscillospiraceae bacterium, assembly GCA_017400025.1. The sequence goes on along the minus strand of JAFQAF010000287.1, from coordinate 106 downwards.
AGGGCAATGTAGGCGAGATATCAAAATATCACAACATCACTATTGTCTATACAAAAGAAGCAGAAACAGCCGATATGTATATTGAAAAAGTAACCCACGAAATTGC
>JAFQAF010000028.1 GCA_017400025.1 Oscillospiraceae bacterium | reverse complement strand
GGGTGGTTATCAGGGTTGTGCCGGAAAAAGCTATAGACTGGCTTTATGAAAAAGGTGAAAATGAAATCTATCATTTTGATTTTATAAATGAAAAGGTTGATATACAGCTTTATAAAAACGGTAAAAAATGACTGTTCCGTAATATAACATATATGTCACCAATCTTTCACGAATATCTGCTGTTATTTCATAAAAAATATGGTAGTATATTGTTAAAGAGGTGATATATATGAATAAAAGAAAAAAATCTGCACTTATTGCTGTGATGCTTGTTGTATGTATGCTTGCGGCAGTAAGTGCTTTTATGATAGGTTTGTTTACAGATTCCGGTAAATCCGGCCAGGTAATTGCCATATATACAGATGCAGACAGTGTGCTGAAAAGTGATGCAGTATCTTTTGCAGAAAATATTGCAGCCTCCGGGTATAACACGGTCATCCGGTCTGTGAACAGCGGCAGAAGCTGTGCAGCTGCTGTCCCGGGTTTTGAGTATATGTACAGTGAAACAGATGACAAAACAGACCTGTTTGCACAGCTGAAAAAACAGCTTTCAAAGAAAAATATCCAGCTGTATATTTCGGTGGATTGTGCCGGGCTGGACGAACAGGAAATTATTGCTCTGGCAGAATATGTTCATGACAGTTACCGCCCTGCTGCCATTGTGATTGATAACTGCAATGGGAGAAAAGAATTTCTGGCTGATATAAAGAAAGTCTTTGGCAGAAAGATCAGAAAAACAGATTTTATACTGCAGACTGATGATATCCGGCAGATAAAAGAACTGTCGGCAGAAAAAATATTTGATGGTTTTATAGGCGAAACTGTGTCAGCCTATGATTATTCCGATATCAAAGGCTTTACCGATAAACCGGTACTCCTGCATTATAACTCACAGTCGCTTTACAGCGATATGTTTGTGCTTACCAATTTTTCTGATTATGACGGTGCAGTTATAAACAACCTGGATAATGGAATACAAATGCCACAGATAATGGATGCTGTTATTTCCAAAACTAAAGACCTGCCGGTATTTGATTTCAGTGTGACAGATGAATTCAATGTGACATATCCGCTGAAAGATCTGACAACTTATTACAAGGGGATATTTGTTACCGGTACTGGTAAACAGGGCGAAAAAGTATTTATAAACGATGTGGGCTTTGATACTGCACGGGACGGAACCTTCGGAATATACATTGAGCTTGAAGAAGGCGAAAACACACTGCAGATAGAGCAGGGCGATGAAAAGGCAGTGTTTACTGTTACAAGAAAAGTTTATTCCTCTACCGGCAGTACATCATCGGTAAAATATACACCACCATTTGATGAAACCATGAAAGTGGGCTGCGGGCAGACAGTACAGACTACAGGTCTGCTGACCAGTATGCTGGCAGACCCGGATGATGACTCTGCCATTATCGCAAATCTTGAACAGGGTACAAAGCTTATAGTAACTGACTGCGTGCAGACAACAAGAAACGGTAAAAGCACCTGGGCGTACAGAATGTCTAATGGCGGCTTTGTTCTTGCATCAAAAACAGAACTGCTGAATGAGGTTACTGAGGACTATGTAAAACCCAAAAAACAGAAGAAAATATCTGTTTTTATCCCTGATTCTGATGAAATATCAGTATATGAAACACCGGTTATATCTGCTGCAGATGTGACACAGCTTTCATCCGGTGATGAAATAATCACTGTGAAGGTAAACAGTTCGCCGGCGGTTCTTTCAGAATTCACAGAAGAAAAACTGACATTGCATTTTCTGGATACTGTGGTGGAAAATCCGGAATTTGGCGGTTCGGCATTTTTCACTGATTATAGAATAAAAACCGAAGAGGATGGCACATACATCACTTTTAATCTGTCAGACAATAATACTCTCTGGGGGTATGATATATCCTGCACTGAAGATACTGTGAAGATATATCTGAAAAAAGCCCCGCAGTTGAAGCAGGGTAACAGACCGCTTGAGGGCGTTACAATTATGCTGGATTCCGGCCATGGCGGCTATGACAGCGGTGCATTGGGTGTGGCATCCACATTCGGTCCGCTGGAAAAAGACCTGAACCTTGCTGTAGCAAAAGCTGCAAAAGCACTGCTGGAACAGTATGGTGCGGATGTGATTCTTACAAGGGACGATGACACATATCTTTCATTGGACGAAAGAAGAAACTTTATAAGGGAAGCCAAGCCGGACCTGTTTATATCAGTCCATCACAACAGTATGGATTATTCATATAATTCGTCAAAAGCTTCCGGCAGTGAGTGCTATTACTTTACAGATCACAGCAAAAAACTTGCTGAAAATCTTGCAGATAATATTTCTGCATCCACTAACAGACGCAACCGCGGCGCTTCATCCGGCTATTACTATGTAACCCGCACAGATATTGCGCCAAGTGCCCTTATGGAGTATGGTTTTATGATAAACCCTGCCGAATTTTCCAAAATTTATACAGACAAAGATATTTACAAAGCTGCTTTTGGCACACTGCAGGCTGTGCTGGCTACGATACCGGAGTAATATGAAATACAACAATATAGTAAAAGGGATTTTTTTATCCCGCCCCAACAGATTTATCGCAAAAGTAAATATAGACGGAAGAGACGAAACTGTGCACGTTCAAAATACTGGAAGATGCAGGGAACTGCTGATTCCCGGTACAGCGGTTTACCTGCAGAAATCAGATAATCCTTCAAGAAAAACTGCATATGACCTGATTGCTGTGGAAAAAGGTGAAAAACTGATAAATATGGACTCCCAGGCACCGAATACAGTCTTTTACGAATGGGCGCTTAAGGAGTATCCTGGTGCGTTTATTAGAAGGGAAGTTACCTATGAAGATTCCCGCTTTGACTGTTATATCGAATATAACGGAGAAAAGATTTTCACTGAAGTAAAGGGTGTGACCCTTGAAGAGGATGGCTATGTCCGTTTCCCCGATGCACCTACCGAAAGAGGAATAAAGCATATAAACAGTCTTGTGAATGCTGTAAAAAACGGGTACAGAGCACAGGTTTTCTTTGTTGTACAGATGAAGGAAGCCCATACTTTTTCGCCAAATTATGACACTCAGCCACGGTTTGGCCGGGCACTGAAAGCAGCACAGGCTGCAGGGGTAAATATACTTGCGTATAACTGCAATGTAACTCCGGACAGTCTTGAAATTGACCGCCCGATAAAAACAGTTCTTTGAAAATACCCCCGGATTGAATTTCCGGGGTATTTTTTTGTTCTCCGGGGTATAAAATATATAAAATATTTCTGGAGGTTATTTATGTTTTCTGCCTTTGTAGGAATTATCCTGGCAAATATGCTGTTTCTTGCACTGCATCTGGAAAGCCGCACAATGCCAAAACCCCTCACACTGAAAGAAGAAAAAGAAGAGTTTGAAAAGTTTCATAACGGAGACCAGAGTGCACGAGACAGGCTTATAAAACACAACCTCAGGCTTGTTGCCCATATAGCAAAAAAATATGCTGCTGGCACCCAGGATACAGAGGATTATATAAGCATCGGCACTAT
>JAFQAF010000286.1 GCA_017400025.1 Oscillospiraceae bacterium | reverse complement strand
CCAAGAGCTTATAATATAAAGCAATGATTCCGCAGTGGCATGTTTTTTTAAAGTGTAATTCATTGGCCGGGATATGTAATTTCAAATACAGTGTGATAAAATTAACAAAATCAGCTGTGTGCACGGCAGGTATATGCCGCCGCCAATGGTTACAAACCGGTTACAGACAGGTTTTAGGGTAAAACTGTCTATTTTTTTAATTAAATTTTAGTGATTTATTGTTTTATTTAATAAAAAATTTGCAAAAGTATATACAGAATAATTTTTTTGATATATAATATTAAGGATTATTATGGGATTTTACGGCCCATTAATTTATAATGTATAATAAATAATAGCAAATTCTATAGCAAATTCTGTTTGCAGAAAAGGAGCTTTTGTTATGATTAAAATTACTAACCCTATGGGTAAAATCAGCCTGACAGAAGATTATTTTGCATCTCTGATAGGCAATGCAATCACAAGCTGCTACGGCGTTGCAGGTATGGCAGTTGCCGGTGCAAAGGACGGCCTGAGAACTCTGGTTTTCGGCCAGGATATTCCGGAAAAAGGCGTGGTTGTTTCTGTGGAAGATGACCAGCTGGTTATCGATCTGCACGTAAAGGTTATCTATGGTGTAAATATTTCCATTATTGTGGAAAACATCAGAGAAAGAGTGATTTATGCTGTAGAGCATGACACAAACCTGAAAGTAAAAAGAATCAATGTAAAAGTAGAAGATATCATCACATCAGACGACGAATAATCCATATTTATTGAGGTGTACAAAATGATTACTGGTAAAATACTGCGTGACGCCATTATCTCCGGTGCCAACGCAATTATCAACAACAAAACAAAAGTTGACGAGCTCAACGTTTTCCCTGTACCGGACGGCGACACAGGTACAAATATGTCCATGACAATCGGCGCTGCAAAAAAAGAACTGGTAAACCTGCCGGACGACTGCACAGTTGAACAGGTTACAGCTACAACAGCCAGCTGCATGCTGCGCGGCGCACGCGGCAACAGCGGTGTTATTTCTTCCCTGCTGTTCCGTGGTTTCTCCAAAGCACTGAAAGGCAAAACCACAGCAGATGCTGCAGACCTGACAGCTGCCCTGAGAAAAGGTGTGGACTCTGCATACAAGGCAGTTATGAAACCAACAGAAGGCACAATCCTGACAGTTGCCCGTGAAGCCTGCGAAAAAGCAGAATCCATGAACGAAACAGACGAAGCAAAACTGTGGGAAGCTGTAGTTGAAGCTGCAAAAGTTTCCCTGGCAAACACTCCTGAACTGCTGCCTGTACTGAAAAAAGCAGGCGTTGTAGACGCCGGCGGCCAGGGTGTTGTATACATTTTTGAAGGTATGCTGAAAGTATTCAGAGGCGAAGAAATGGTAGCAGCTGAAGAAGCAGTGAAGACAGTACCTACAACAGATTTCTCCAAAAAAGGTGTATATTCCGAAGAACTGGATGCAGAAATCACAAACGGTTACTGCACAGAATTTATCGTAAACAAAAACGAAAATGCATCTGCAGAAAAACTGCGTGCATATCTGGAATCCATCGGCGACAGCGTAGTGGTTGTAGAAGATGAACAGATTATCAAGAGCCACGTTCACACAGCAGACCCGGGCAAGGCACTGAGCGAAGCTGTGAAACACGGCTATATGACAAACCTGAAAATCGAAAACATGATTGAACAGATGGCTGAACTGGGTGCAAAAGGTGAAAGCCTGAAAAAACAGGCTGAAGATGCAAATTCCGACAGCCCGTTCAAATACGCTGCAGTTGACGAAGAAGTAAAATTCGGCTTTGTTGCAGTAGCAGCAGGTGCCGGCCTGGAAAACATGTTCCGTGACCTGGGTGTTGACGCTGTTGTTACAGGCGGCCAGACAATGAACCCATCCACAGAAGACATTCTGCGCGCAGCACAGTCTGTGCCCGCAAAAACTGTTTTTGTTCTGCCAAACAACAAAAACATCATCATGGCAGCAGAACAGGCAGCACGCCTGGCAGACAGAGAACTTATCGTTCTGCCTACACGCACAGTGCCACAGGGTATCACAGCTATGCTGAACTTTGACCCTGAATCATCTGCACGTGACAACGCTGTGACAATGAGCAACGCTGCAGAAGGTGTGCAGACAGGTTCCATCACATTTGCTGCAAGAAACTCTGACTTTGAAGGCCACAAAATCAAACGCGGCGATATTCTTGCCATGGAAAACTCCAAGCTGGCATTCACAGAAAAGAATGTGGAAAAAGCTACAGTTAAACTGGCACGCCAGATGATGAAACGTGACACATCCTTTGTTACAATTATCTACGGCGAAGGCATCACAGCAGAAGAAGCAGAAAAAGTATGTGAAGAAGTACAGAAACGCGCACCTAAAAATGCAGAAGTTTCCGTTCTGGAAGGCAACCAGCCTGTATACTACTATCTGATTTCTGTAGAATAATCAAAAAAAATACAGGGCACCCGCAAAGGGTGCCCTTTTTGTGACTTTGGATAAATATCCGGTCAGTTCCGGAAAAGATGGGACAAACTGTTTTCAGAACGGGATGCTACAGGGTTTCTTCCTGGTTCAGCAGCTGCCGGCGCAGGGCATCCATACGGATATCCAGTTCGTTGGAAAGTTCTGCACAGTGTTTCAGCTCATCTTCCATAGCCTGTGTGAATTCAAAATCCTTTTTGTAGCGCAGCTGATGTTCCAGACTGGCCCAGGAATCCATGGCGATGGTGCGTATCTGAACCTCCACCTTCATAATCCTTTTTTCACGGGAAAGGAAGATAGGCACTGCCACTATAAGGTGCAGGCTGCGGTAGCCGTTCTGTTTTGGGCTGTCTATATAGTTTTTTCTTTCTATCAGCTGGATATCGTCCTGTGCAAGCAGTGCTTTTTCCAGGTAGTATACATCCTCAAGAAACGGGCATATCAGACGTATGCCGGCTATATCAGACAGTTCCTTTTCCATATTGTCTATGGTTATGGGAACGTTTTTCTTTTTCAGCTTGCCGTGTATGCTGGCACCGCTTTTCAGCCTGCTCTGTATACTGCTGATGGGGTTGCGGTCATACTGGAGGGAAAATTCCTCGTTCAGGACTTCAAACTTTGTAACTATTTCCTTCATTGCGCAGCGGTAATAGGTCATCAGCAGTCTGAATTTGCCAAAGGTTTCCTGTGCAGAAGCCCGGTCCGGAATATTGCCGCCGAACAGGTCTGTCAGCTGGGTCTGTGTGTCTATTAAAGTCAGGTCTTTTTTATCCGGCATAGTTTTCTCCTTTAAACAAGAATATTCTCTACCTTTATTTTAGTATCTGATATGTGAACTTGTCAATCACGCCGGGGTGTAAATACTGTGAAAGCTGCGGTATTTTTTCGCCTGCCCTTTGGTTTACAACAACAGTCAAATATTGTATAATATAGGGTAGACTTTATTTATAAAGAGGTTTTATATGACAAAGCTTATTAAAAAACTGGCACTGGCTATGGTGCCTGTGGCTATATATTTTGCAGTTTTTGTTTACTTTGAGCCGTACAACTACTTTGGGCTGAAGGACAATGAATATTCCGGGGACAGTGCGATGTACCGCGTGCGCGAATACACCAAAAACCCCAGCAACGTAATTATCCTGGGTGACAGTAAGATGGCCCATTTTGATATGGACAAAGTGGATGAATACGTAGGCGAAAAGGTGGGCCAGCTGGCCTTTGGCGGTGCAGGCTTCAACGAAAGCATGGACCTGCTGGAATACGCCATGGAGAAAAACCCCCACCTGCACACAGTATACTTTGCAGCCAGCTTCTACACACTGAATGAAAGCTACTACAAGGACAGAATGAGCAGTATTGAAACCACTGCCACAAATCCTTTTGCATATATGCTGAACTTCAACTACAACATTGAAATGCTCAATGAAATAAAATGGTTTATCCTTGGGGAAAAGAACGTGGCCTCCCCTCACCACAAGGACTGGGAACATTCCGATTACTATGAAGAGGACGGCACACCGCTGCCATACCGCAGAAATCTGATGGAATATGCAGACACAATCTACGGCGTGTGCGAAAACTATTCCTTTGACCGTGCCGATGCCGAAAGATATGTGGAACTGGCAAAGCTGTGCCGGGAAAAGGGCATTACTCTGTACACAGTGATGCCGCCAATGGACGACAGCCTGAAGGAGCTGGTGGTCCAGCCGCTGGGCATAGACAAACACATACTGGAATTTATTGATATGGTCAGCCCATATACAGAAGTAATCAACTTTGAATACAACGAAACCAACGTTTTCACAGAAGATCTGTTCTTTGACGGCTTCCACCTGGACGATTACACAGGCCTGCCTATGTTTACACAGATGCTTTTTGACAGACAGGAGAAATAAAAATGGCACTTGATTTTCTGATTTTATACGAACATATTGTAAGGGAATATGAAAGCATCACACTGCTGAAGCGGGAACTGGAACGCCGTGGCTACACAGCGGAAATCCGCCAGCTGCTGGACAGAAAGAAGCTGAAATACTTTACATACAAAAAGCCAAAGGTTCTTGTTGCTTCTGCTATGTATGACGACAAGACAATGAACAGTTTTGTCTACAACAACGTGGGCAAGTGCAACAAGGTGGTGAACCTGCACTGGGAACAGGTGCTCAGCGAAGAACAGGAAAACAGCCCGTTTTTCAACTGCGGCCAGTCTGCCAGCTATGCAATGCACACCTGCTGGGGCACACAGGCAAGGGACAGAATTGTAAAATACGGTGTACCGATAGAAAACACAGCAATCACCGGTCCTATCCAGATGGACTTTCTCCGTGACCAGTTTGAAGGCTATTACAAGGACAAGGACAGCCTGTGTGAAGAATTCGGCCTTGATAAAAACAAAAAGCTGGTGCTGTATATTTCTTCCTTCTCCACTGCATATATGACAGACCAGGAAGTGGAAGAACTGAACAAACTGGCAGGGGTAGGCTTTGACCAGTTCAAAATCACCAGCCAGAAAACAATGAACACCACTCTGGACTGGGTGGACAGATATCTTTCAACAGAAGAAGGACAGAATGTGGAATTTGTTTACCGCCGCCATCCAAGCGAATGGAACAGCCCTATTCTGGAAAAAATGGCCGCAAAACACAAAAACTTCCACCTTATCACAACCTATTCCGTAAAACAGTGGATTAAAGCCAGTGATGTAATCTTTTCCTGGATGAGCACATCCATTGCCGAAATCTACTTTGCCAAAAAATCCTGCTTTGTTATCCGCCCTTACCCTATCGAATGGGAATATGACCCGGTAGTGTACAAAGACTGTGACCACATTGACAACTATGAAGATTTTGCCGCCACATTTACAGCGGAAAATCCGAAATTCCCTATAGATGAACAGCTGATGCTGAGCCACTATGACTTTACTGACACACCAAGCTATATCCGTATGGCTGATGTGCTGGAAAAAGTGCTGCTGGAGGATGAAGGAGACAGAAAGCCTTTTGACCACTTCACACCAAAATTCAGCTGGCTGAAATTCTTCTCCCTGATTGGTCTCCACGCAATGTATGCAATCTGCCTTGACCCGGGCAAACTGAAAATGTTCGGCCCTCTGTCCACCTGGGCAGGCAGAATTTACGGCCATATCAAAAATACCCGTGTTTCAAAAGAGAAACAGCAGGAATATATGGACAATATCAAAAAATTTATGTAGGAGGCAGCAGAATTGGCAGAAAAAACAAACGAAAAATCTTCTATGTCACCTGTCAGCCTGCTGGTGTCTATCCTCAAATACTCAATAGCCACTGTAATCAACTTTCTGATTTACGGCATTTCCCTGCTGCTGGTGGCCTGGCTGGTTGACCCTGCCGTGTGGGGCCAGGTGGATATATTTATTTCCACCTCCACACTGTTTATGAATATCTGCATTCTGGGTCTGGACCAGTCCTTTATCCGCTTTTTCAATGAACCGCCTCACCCGCTGGACAAAACCGGCCTGTTCGGGGCCTGCTTCGGTCTTTCCGGGCTGGTGCTGGCGGCTACCTGCGTAATCAGCTGTGTGTTCTTCCCGCAGCAGGTGCTGGGCATATTCTTCACTGAAAAAATGGGCAGTATTTATCTGGCCATGCTGTTTCTCAACGCATTCATGGCAATGATAGGCAGATATCTGAACATTATGTACCGTATGGAAGGCAGCATAAAGCTGTACACACTGGAAAGTGTGGCAATGCAGTTTTTCAGCAAAATGTTCTTCCTTGTGGCTGTTTTCATAAACCCGGACTTTGAAAGCATGGTGCTGTGGTTTACCATAGGTATGTGCCTTTTTGCATTTTTCTTCCTGTGGCCAAACAGAAAATGGGTGACATTTTCACCAAAGGTACTGTTTTCAAAGGCAAACCGCCGGCTGCTGCCCTATGGTCTGGCGCTGGCACCTACAGCAATTATGCTGTGGCTGAACAGCCTTTTTTCAAAGGTTTACATCTCCAAAACCATAGGTAACGGCCCTGCAGGCGTTTTCAGTATGGTAAGCCTGCTGTCCAACGTGGTGGCTATTATCCAGGCCGGCTTTGCCACTTTCTGGAGCGCATTTATCTATGCAAACTACAAAACCGAGCAGGAAAAAATCAAGCAGGTGCACGATTATCTTACATTCCTCATTGTGGAATTTTTCTGCGTGCTGCTGGCCTTTGAGGATGTGATTTTCTTCTTCCTGGGGCCTGACTACCGCAGCGGTATGGCTGTTTTCCCTGTTATGCTGCTGGTGCCGGTGTTCCTGATTATTGCAGAAACCACAGTATACGGCATTTCCATCGCAAAAAAACCTATCCACGACACAATCGGCATAGGGCTGTCTGTAGTGGGCAACATAGCACTGTGCATGGTGCTGGCTCCTGCGTTCGGCCTGTACGGCGTATGTATAGCCCTGGCCGGGGCAAACTTCATAATGTTTTTGTACCGCACTGTTGTGGCACAGAAATTCTACAGAAGCATTGTGAGCTACGGCCGCACAGCACTGGTGATTGCAGTGATGTTTGTGCTGACCTTTGCCGCCTGCCTGCTGAGCGGAAACTTTGTGGCAAAACTGGCAGTGAGCGTTGGGGGTATGGCAGTTTACATTGTAATCTACCGCCGCCAGCTGCTGAGCGCAATAGCTCTGGCAAAAGAGATTGTCAGCGGCTATCTTGCAAAGAAAAAAGCGTAAATAAAAAACGTCATTCCTGTGGGGAATGGCGTTTATTTTTTATTTATATGTCAGTATGTCATTGGCAGTACATACATCACCACACACAGGAAATGCAGCAGGCTGCCCAGGGTTACAAAAAGATGCCACACGCTGTGCATATAGCGCACCTTTGTCATTTTGTAAAAAGCTATACCTGCGGTGTAGGCCAGGCCGCCCCCCAGCAGAAGCAAAAAGCCCGGCTGCGGCAGTGCAGCCACTATATCCTTGAGGGCAAACAGCACGCTCCAGCCCATGGCGATATATATAACCAGCGTGTACTTTTCAAATCTGTCCAGATTTATTACGTTCAGCGCAATGGCAGCCGCTGCGCACAGCCACACCACAGTAACCACAACAGTGCCTTTGGGGCTGTCTTTCAGCGCTATAAGGCAGAAGGGCGTGTAGCTGCCGGCAATCAGCAGTGGGATTGAGGAATGGTCAAAAATGCGGAACAGCTTTTTTACCCTTTCAAAGGGGAATGCGTGGTACAGTGTGGACATGGTGTACATTGTCACCAGCGACAGACCAAAGATTATGCTGCTGGCCACCGCCCTGCCGGTGCCGAAACAGGCGGACAGTGTAATCATAACAGTACAGCCTATTACCGCCCCCAGGGCACTGACGCCGTGGGACACGCTGTTGAATATCTCTTCCCCGGTGGTATATCTTTTAATATCAGTCAATATAGTTTACCTCTCTGTTTCAATACTATAATATTATAGCCTTTTTTTGATAATTCGGTGTGAAAACTGTCTGAAATTTCAGCTTTTCCGCTATATTTACACATCAAAAACCACACCGTACCGCTGTATACAAAAATTTTTGCAAAACAAAAAGGACACAGCGGTAAATTCTGTGTCCTTATACTGTAAATACAATTATTCTTCTGTGCCTGAGATAAAGCGGTCATACACAGCGCTTTTCTTGGCTATTTCGGTCTGGAAGGTTTCAAGGCCCATTTCTTCAGCCAGTGTCTGTCTTTCAGAGAAAAGGTTTGTGCCCAGTGCCAGGCGGCCACCCTCTATTTCCACGCCCATAGAAGCAAGGATTGTAGGGAACATATCCACTGTGGTAAAGGTGCGGTCTGTGGTTTTTACCGGTTCAAGACCTGCCGGAGTGTTTACAAAGCAGTTGTATACACGGCGTGTGGAGCTGTCCACATCATTGAAGAAATCCACGTCCATACTGCAATGGTCGCCGGAAATGACTACAGTGGTATTTTCATAGAAAGGCTGCCGCTGAAGCCAGGCCAGAAAATCCATAACCTGTCTGTCTGCACAGGTCATAACGTTGGCGTACTGGTTGCCGTGTTCATCATGGCAGAGGTCGCACACATATCCGTCTTCAAAATGGGTATCCACAGTGAGGAGTGTGAAGTTGAAAGGCTGGTCCTGTGCGGAAATTTCCTCAAGATAGTCCCTGGCTCTTTCATAGAGAATTTCATCTTCATGGCCCCAGAAAACATAATAATCATCCGGGATGTAATCCTCTTCACGGGCTGTGTAGAAGTCCGGCATTTCATAGTTGCCGTGCTGTGCAAAGAAGTTGCCTCTGCCGCCGAATTCTACGTCAGAGCCGCACATAAACACATTTCTGTAGCCGTTGTCTTCCAGAATTTCACCAAGGGATGTATGCATTCCGGGCAGGAAATCCTTAAAGAGAGACATTTTGTTTTCACCCAGAGGCATATTGTAAGGTACGCCGGAATGAACCCCCAGCAGTGCACCCATAGTCCATTCTGCGCCAAAGCATTCGTCAAAGCCGCCCACCTCTGTATTGTGTGAAAAGGAGATATTTTCCTGCGCCAGCTGAGTCAGCTGTGGGATATAGTTTTTTTCGCCCATTGTGATGTATGTTGTTTCCATACTTTCCATCACAATGTATACAAGATTTCTTTTTGTCTGCGGAAAGGTAATCTGCACGTCTTCTGCATCCACATAATATTCTTCATAGATTTCTGAGGTGTCAAGAGACACTGTGAAATAACGCACAACACCAAGGGAATGCTCTGTCACTGCAAGAGCCGCCACCACCACAAAAGCTGCCGCAGCTTTTTTCAGGCGGCGGTAAACCTTTGCATCCGGTACTGCTGACTTTGCAGCCTTTCCCCTGCCAAAGGATATTTCCGGGCGAAAAAAATCCATATTGAAGAAAATAAACATAAATGCAGATACAACTGCAAAAGGAATTATATATTCCAGCCAGGCAATTTCCACCAGTTTGCCCACTGTTCCGGCACCGTCCAGCGGTGTGTTCATCTGGAAGATAATGCTTTCAATACGTACATCACCAAAGTTTGTCTTTATAAATTTCAGCACATAGAAAACAAAGAGAAATACCGAGGATACAAGCCACATAAATATATCAGCAATACGGAAACTGCTAATTTTTCCGCTGTGCAGCTTTATTACTGCACCGCCTGCCACACGCCACATAAGCACCACAAACACAGCCCACACCAATGCCATAACGAATGAGCCTGCAAGACTGTGCAGCATTATTGTGTCACGGGCGTATTTTACAAAACGCACCGGTGTGGATGTGCCTGCCAGATTTATACATTTTTTCACAGCTGCATACGCCAGGCAGAAGGATGAAATGCCTGCCAGCATCTGGAAAAGGCTGTTGATTATGAATGATTCTTTCCAGTCCGGGAATCTGTGTCTTATTTCAGGAAAACTTACCGCAAAGAACACAAATCCCACAATGAAAAGCATAACCGGATATTTGAATGCCAGATGATACTGGCTGATAATTGCCATCATTTTTACAATCTCCATATTTATATTAACTGTTATGTATTTATTAAAGACTTAACTTACATTTTATCATTAATAAAAAATAATATCAATCATTTTGTTATTTTATGGCTGATGTTTTTATACATATATTACGAAAAATCAAAGGCCGGTGCAATGCACCGGCCTTAAATTCGGGATTATTATGCCTTTTCCACAGCATCTCTGATTGTAGGTACCCGGGACTGTTTTGCGTGGGCATCTACCTTTGCTGCGCCTTTTGGGCCCAGATGGGTAAGACAGCCGGCGCCGTTGATACAGCCGCCTTCACATATCATACCTTCGATAAAGTTTTCTTTCAGCAGGCCTTTGGAAAGCTTCAGCAGGGCGATTTTACATTCGTCCACACCACTGCAGGTTGCAGGTTTCACCTCAAAATCTATACCCTGTTCTTCCAGCGCACGGGCTGCTGCCCCTGTAAGACCGCCGGAATGAGCAAAAATTCTTCCGTAGAAGGATGCATCGTTCAGCTCATCTTCGTCCAGTTCTGCCACAGGGATTTCACGGCTGTCAAAGAGAGCCTGCAGTTCTTCAAAAGTCAGCACGCTGTCAACCCATGGGCGCACTGCTTCTTTCTGCATTTCTGCCTTTTTGGCTGTGCAAGGGCCGATAAATACAGTTTTGGCTGTAGGGTCTTTTTCCTTCAGGTATCTGCCCAGCTCTGCCATAGGGGATGCATTGTGGGATATGTATTCCACAGCTTTTGGATGGTATTTGTGGATATATGACACAAATGCAGGGCAGCAGCTGCTGGTGAGAGTGCCTTTTTCGGCCAGTTCTGCAGCTTCCTTGAGGGCAACCATATCTGCACCCAGAGCAACTTCCTTTACATCTGTGAAGCCCAGCTGTTTGATAGCCGCCACAACCTGACCAAGTTTTGCATAGCTGAACTGGCTGGCAATTGCAGGGGCAATCATGGCATACAGTTTTGTACCGTTGCGTTTTGCTTCCTTGATAAGCTCAACCACATCCAGGATATAGCTTTTGTCAACTATAGCACCAAACGGACAGCGGTATGCACAGGCACCGCAGGCGATACATTTTTCATCGTCAATTTTTGCTGACTGGTCTTCGTTGATGGAAATAGCATTCACCTTGCAGGCTGCCTGGCAAGGGCGGATATTGTTGCGGATGGCACTGAACTGGCAGGCCTGGGCACATTTGCCGCAGTTTACGCATTTTTCCTTGTTGATATAGGCTCTGTGCTCTTCGTCAAAGGTGATGGCACCTACAGGGCATACATCGCTGCAGCGTTTTGCAATGCAGCCGCGGCAGGCATCTGAAACCTGGTAACCGCCTACAGGACATTCGTCACAGGCTATGCCGATAACTTCGATAACATTGGGGTTTGTTTTGTCGCCGCCCATGGCTATCTTCATACGTTCTGTGATAATTGCCCTTTCCTTGTAAACACAGCAGCGCATGGTAGGCTCTTTGTTTGGCATAATAATTTTTGGTATTTCAGAAAAATTTTCCAGCAGAGTGCCGTTGAAGGCATTTCTTGCCATTTCCCTGAGAACCTTGTATTTAAGATGCTGAACTCGTGTATCGAATTTTTGCATTGGGATAATCTCCTTTTTATATTGTGTATTTCAGAATACTGCAATGATTATAATATATATCTGCAGTAATTTCAATTTTCTTCTGTTGCTTCATTCATTTTGCTGCACAGAACAGCCAGGCTGGTGGCCATGTTTTCATTCTGTACAATAACTCCCCGGGGTACATTCAGGGATGTAGGGGCAAAATTCCATATTGCCTTTATGCCGTTTTTCACCAGTTTGTCGCAGATATCCTGGGCTGTATAGGCCGGCGTGGTGATAATGGCGATATGTACGTCATTTTGGCTGACAAAGCCTGCCAGCTCATCCACAGGATATATAGGCTTGTTTTTCACATATGTGCCCCGAAGACCGGGATTTATATCAAAGGCAGCCACAATATCCAGCCCGTAACTGCGGAAGCCGTCATAGCCCAGCAGAGCCTTGCCCAGGTCCCCTGCGCCGATAATAACCGCAAATTTTTTGTTGTTGTAATCCAGAAATTCCTGCAGGTCCCTGATAAGCACGCTTATCTCATAGCCGATTTTCGGGCGGCCGGCAGAGGAAGCACAGGATAAATCCTTGCGGACCTGAACGTGGTTCAGCCCCAGCAGGTTTGATATGGTAGTTGCAGATATATATTCCACACCCTCCCGCTGTTTTTCCTGCAGCAGAGACAGGTAAACAGGGAGTCTGGACAGTGTCCGTTTTGAAATCTGTCTGTTCATTGAATCATTCCTTTTTATTTGATACACTTTTATCGATAATATTCGTTTTAATTATATTTTATACCTATTTAATATAGTTGTCAATCACTTAAATATTTTTCGATATGTAAATATCAGGTAAAATTTACATTCTTTGCATTAGTGTTTATGAATTATCTGTGAGTATTGGGTGAATTTTTTTCAAAAGCCTTTTTATGGAGTGCGACAGTAGGGTAAAATAAAAATATATAAATGTGAGGTGACCCTATGATTACTTACGAAGAAATAAAAAACAACGAAGAGATAAAGACATATATAAGGGCGGCAGATGCCAGCATGATAAGCCTGGGCTTTACAGAACACAGCTTTGCCCATGTGGTGCGCTGTGCAGATGTGGCCGGCAGTATACTGACAAAGCTGGGCTATGACCAGCGCACAGTGGAACTGGGCAAAATAGCCGCATACAGGCACGATATAGGCAATGTGATAAACAGGATAGACCACGCACAGTCCGGGGCTGTAATGGCTTTCCGCATACTGGATAAGCTGGGGATGAAACCGGAGGAAATAGCCAAAATAGTGTGCGCCATAGGCAACCACGATGAAGGAACAGCCTACCCTGTAAACGAACTGGCCGCAGCACTGATACTGGCAGACAAAAGCGACGTGCGCCGCAGCCGTGTGCGCGACAAAATGACAGTGAAGTTCGACATACACGACAGAGTAAACTATGCCGTGGAAAAAAGCAGACTGTCTGTGGACACTGAAGCAAAGATGGCTACACTGAGCCTGACAATAGACGAAAACGTGAGCCAGATAGCGGAATACTTTGAAATTTTTATGAGCAGAATGATGCTGTGCCGCCGTGCAGCCGCATTCTTTGACCTGGGCTTTGAAATAAATATCAACGGCCGGAGAGTGATGTAACTCCACAGGAACTGCACCTTTTTGTCTATATCCGCTTGTAATAATCAGACAGTTTATTGTATAATTCTGTTAAGAAAACCGGGTGGAGGATACTATGTACAAGGACAGACAGGTGTATGCCGTGGTGCTGGCAGCAGGAAAAGGCACCAGAATAGGTTTTGACAAAATGCTGTATAAACTGGATAAATACACAGTGGTAGAGCATTCAGTACTGGCTTTTGAAAACAATGAAAATATAGACAAAATAATTCTGGCGGCTGGTGAAAACTACGATGAAATCTGCAGCCTTTCCAAAGGCTTTTCCAAAGTATCAGCTGTTGTGAAAGGCGGCGCCACAAGGGCAGTATCTGTACTGAACGCCCTGAAAGAGGTGCCGGAAGGCCGGATAGTGGCTATTCACGACGGGGCAAGGCCTTATGTTTCCCAGGAAATAATCACCCGGGCGGTAGCAGCTGCCGCAGAGCACGGGGCCGCTATTCCCTGTGTGAAGGTGAAGGACACCGTGAAGCAGGGCGCCGGCGGATTTATAGAGAAAACAATCCCAAGGGACAGCCTGTACAACGTGCAGACACCCCAGGTATTTGATGTGAATTTATACAGGGAGCTGGCTGAAAAATATTTTGACGACACTGTAACCGACGATGCACAGCTGTTTGAAAGGGCAGGCATAAAGGTGCGGATAGTGCCGGGCAGCTATGAAAACTACAAGATAACAACAATAGAGGACATAAAGAAGGAAACACATATGAGAATAGGACACGGCTATGATGTGCACAGACTGGTAGAAGGCCGCAGGCTGATAATGGGCGGCATGGATATACCTTACGAAAAAGGACTGGACGGCCACAGTGACGCAGACGTGGTGCTGCACGCCATTATGGACAGCCTGCTGGGCGCGCTGGCGCT
>JAFQAF010000285.1 GCA_017400025.1 Oscillospiraceae bacterium | reverse complement strand
GTGGTTTACGTGTACACATACCAGCTGTTTGCCGATTGCCTTGATGAGCAGTGCGGCTACTACAGATGAATCCACACCGCCGGACAGGGCAAGTATTACCTTTTTGTCCCCTACCTGTTCTCTGATTTCTTTAATCTGCTGCTCAATAAAGGCATCTGCCAGCTCTTTTGTGCTGATGCGCTCCATTGTTTCAGGACGTACGTTGTTCTGCATATATTTTTCTCCTTTATACCTATACTGAAAATTACATCATTGCCTGTAAAAAGCAATGATGTAATTTTAACTGTTTTATTAAATTTTATGCTTCTTCGCCCAGGAAGAGTTCAGACAGTGTGATTGGATCCACATATTCGCCGTCTTTGTAAACGCGCATATTGCCGGAAGCAATTTCGTCAATCAGGATAACCTGATCCAGTTCTTTGTTGTAGCCGAATTCAAATTTGATATCATAAAGGTCAAGACCTTTTTTTGCAAATTCTTCAGCAACAATCTTTGTGATTTCCTGTGTCTGTTTCTTTGTTGATTCGTACTGTTCGTCTGTCATAACGCCCAGTGCAACAAGACCTTCCTTTGTTACCAGAGGGTCGCCTTTGGCATCATTTTTAAATGTCATTTCCACATAGTAATCCAGCGGAGCACCTGATTCAATGTAATCGCCGTATCTTCTGATAAAAGAGCCTACAGCTTTCAGACGGCAGATAACTTCCAGACCATGGCCAAAGTTTTTGGCTGGCAGTACTTCCATTGTGCCTTTTTCAGGGTCAATGTTGACATAGTGTGTTTTTATGCCTTTTCCCTGCAGAATTTCAAAGAAAATTTTGCTCATTTTCAGGTTCTGCTTGCCGATACCGTCAATTTCAAGACCAACAGTATTTGCACCTGGGTCAAAAACGCCGTTTTCGCCTGTTACAGTGTCTTTGAAAGCCAGCATATAGTTGCCGTTTTCAAGCTCAAATACATCTTTTGTTTTGCCTGTGTAGATTTTTTTCATAATAGCCTCCATATTCAATAATTGAATAAATCCATGGTAGAGAGACCTGCCATAGTAGAATGATTTACGGTCATTCTGTAGAAACACCCGGACCATATTACCGGGCATATACGGAAAAATTCATTTTACAGAAAAAATATAACACAGTTTTATTATTTTTTGCAATAATAAAATATTTATTTAAGTCAATTTTGTATATTTGTAGAGAAATGTGCAGTTGTTTATAAACAGATATAGTATATTTTTACAAAATGCATCCCTGCAACGGCAATTAACTGAAATTACCTGCCCAAAGCGTATGTATAGGCAGTGATGCCAAAAAACACAAATTGTACAACATCAACAAGTTTTTTATTGTATGATTGGTAAAAATGTTATATAAGGTAAAAAATATCAAAAAACTCGATTTTAGCTTGTAAACGGCCCTTATTTTTGATAAACTTTAATTGAAATGAATATTTTCGTCCATATTAGCCTGCGGATTCGGCGCAGGAGTCTCTACGTGATAACCTAATTATCTACGCTATGGGCGTACATAAGTATGCTGTATATATACAAATAGCGGCATGCTTTTTGCGCCTTTGTGTTTTTTCACAAAGGCTTGTTTTTTTGTAATTTATTAAAATATAAAACAGGAGGATTTACCATGAGTAAAAAAGTTGCAATTGTTATGGGCAGCGATTCTGACCTGGGCGTAATGCAGAAATGCGCAGACAAACTGGCTTCTTTCGGCATAGAGCACGAAATCAGAATCATGTCCGCACACCGCACTCCGGCTGCGGCATGCAGTTATGCACTGAATGCAAAAGAAAACGGCTTTGGCGTGATTATCGCTGCAGCCGGCAAAGCTGCACATCTTGCAGGTGTTCTTGCAGCACACACTACACTGCCTGTTATCGGCGTACCAATTAAATCTTCTACATTAGACGGCTTGGATTCCTTGCTCAGCACAGTTCAGATGCCATCCGGCATACCTGTGGCTACAGTTGCCATTGACGGCGCTGAAAATGCAGCTATCCTGGCCGTTCAGATTTTGGCAGTAGCTGATGAAGAGCTGGCAGCCAGACTGGTACAGATGAAAGAAGATATGGAAAAAGCTGTTCTTGCAAAAGATGCAAAACTGAACGGCTGATTCAGAAAACAAGATATTAAGAAAGGGAATACTATGTGTAAAAAACATTGTATTGATTTTGATTACAGCCGCGATTTCCGGGAAATCCACGAAGAATGCGGTGTGTTCGGCATTACAACAGGGGTATATGACAGAATCGACGTAAGGGAAGAAGTGAGATATGCACTGTATGCCCTGCAGCACCGCGGCCAGGAAAGCTGCGGTATCTCTGTAAATGACCACGGGATTATTTCTACAGTAAAAGGTGTAGGCCTTGTACCTGAAGTACTGACAAATGAGGCATTGGAAAAACTGCCTATGGGTCAGATGGCAATCGGTCACAACAGATACGGCTCTGCAGACAGCGGCGACGTTATGAACGCACAGCCACTCTACATCCGTCACGCAAAAGGCACTATGGCCCTGGCATTTAACGGCCAGCTGGTAAACGCTGTGGAAATCAGAAGAGAACTCCAGCAGCAGGGTATTATTTTTCATACATCCAGTGATGCTGAAGTTATCGCATATACAATAGCCAAAGAACGTCTGACCAGTCATTCCACAGAAGAAGCTGTAAGACGCGCAATGGAAAAGCTGGAAGGCGCTGTTTCCATGGTGGTAATGTCACCGAGAAAACTTATTGCCGCCCGTGACAAACACGGCTTCAGACCTATGGTTATAGGCCAGCTGCCAGGTGGCGGATATGTATTTGCCAGCGAAACCTGTGCCCTGGAAGTTGTGGGTGCAAAGTTTATGCGCGATGTGAAGCCCGGCGAAATTGTTCAGGTTGAAAACGGCATACTTTCTGTATATCAGGAAGGTGTGGAAAAACCTGACGGCCTGTGCATATTTGAATATGTATACTTTGCACGTCCGGACTCTGTGGTTGAAGGACAGTCAGTCCATCACTCCAGAAAGCTGGCAGGCGCCCTGGTATCAAAGGTTGCACCTGTGGATGCAGACGTTGTTATAGGTTCTCCGGACTCCGGTCTGGAAGCAGCCATGGGCTATGCTGAAGCCAGCGGTATTCCATATGGCGTAGGCCTTATGAAAAACCGCTATATCGGCAGAACATTTATCCAGCCTACACAGAAAGAAAGAGAAAACTCTGTAAAAATCAAACTGAATGCAATTGAGGCAACAGTAAGAGGCAAACGTGTTATTATGGTTGACGACAGTATTGTCCGCGGCACAACATCCAAACGAGTTGTAAAAATACTCCGTGAGGCAGGCGCCACAGAAGTGCACATGCGTGTGGCCTCCCCTCCGTATACAAACAAATGCTACTTCGGCACAGACAACACAGAAAAGAGAAATCTTATTGCCGCCCGTACTGACCTTGAGGGTATCAGGGAGGAACTGGGCCTTGATTCACTGGCCTTCCTGCCGCTGGAAGATATGCTGAAGGTTGCACCTGATGCAAACTGCGGTTTCTGCATAGGCTGCTTTACAGGCAAATACCCTGTGGATATTACCAAAGCCAACGAAGTGGATAAATTCAACGAAAAAATAAAAATCATATAATAAATCAACTTTTACAATACAAAAAGGGAGAATAACATGAAAAATTATTCTGATAGCTACAAATCAGCAGGCGTTGACGTAACAGCCGGTTATGAAGCTGTAAGACTTATGAAAGACAGCGTTGCCAGAACAAAGACTTCCGCAGTTCTTGGCGGTCTGGGCGGTTTTGGCGGTCTGGTACAGCTGACAGATTTCAAAAACATGGAAGAGCCTGTACTGGTTTCCGGCACAGACGGCTGCGGCACAAAGGTAAAGCTGGCTTTCCTTATGGACAAGCACGACACAGTGGGTATTGACTGTGTTGCAATGTGTGTGAACGACATTGTATGTTCCGGCGCAAAACCTCTGTTTTTCCTGGACTATATTGCAATAGGCAAAAACTACCCTGAAAAGGTAGCCACACTGGTTTCCGGCGTTGCAGAAGGCTGTGTTCAGTCCGGCTGTGCTCTTGTTGGCGGCGAAACAGCTGAACATCCGGGTCTTATGCCTGTTGATGAATATGACCTGGCCGGCTTTGCTGTAGGTATTGTAGACAAAAAAGACATTCTGGACAGCGAAAATGTAAAAGCTGGTGATGTTATCATCGCCCTGCCATCTTCCGGTGTACATTCCAACGGTTTTTCACTGGTGAGAAAAGTATTTGCCATAAGCGAAGAAAACAACAACCTGGGCGAATACGTTCAAAGTCATGGCTGCACACTCGGTGAAGCACTGC
>JAFQAF010000284.1 GCA_017400025.1 Oscillospiraceae bacterium | reverse complement strand
ACAAAATCCGCTGCATTTTCCTTGAAAAATCCGGTTCTTATCATATTCCTGAATACCTGATGGTTTTTTATAATATCCCTGTAATCCGGATTGTCGCCGGAGAGTTCAGGACAAAGTGCCAGCAGTTCATTGGTCAGCAGGCTGTTTTCCTTTGCCCAGCGGATAAAAACCGCCAGATGATTAAGGCCGTTTATCTCTTCAACATCCAGGCCGAATCTGCCTACTTTATTGCTGTGGCGGTAACCGGTATCAACAATAGCACCCCAGTATTTACCTTTTACAGGCTCCAGTGTCATAATATCCACAGCATATTTATTTACGATGTCCTGTATCATATCTTCGGTAAGTCTTATAGTTATATGTCCTGCATCATAATAGTCTGCAAAAGGAACAGCTTTAAGGAAGGTATCGTAAACAATATAGTTTTCATCCGGCAACTGTACAAGGTAAGAATGAATATCCTCTATTTTGGAATAAGGGTACTCTGCTTTCAGCGGCAGGGTGGTAACAACTCCGTCTCGGATAAAGTAGATGCCGCGCAGAAGGCCATCGCCCATTTTGAAAAAACGGGGGTTGCAGTAGAAAGTATCTGTATTCTGGAGTCTGTGCATAAAATTATCAAAGCCTTCCAGACTGAAATCAATTTCTGCAATTTCATTTTCGCCTATAAAAACGGGATTAAGAGCTCCAAAAAGAATCATATAATCATGCTCTTTGTTTTTTATGGTATTTGCAATATGGCGTATTGCCCCAAGACTGGTTTCCTTGTTTTCGTCTTTATGTGAAAAAACATCCGTCAGCGCAAGGGTTTCGCCTTCACATTCAAAGAAATATACACCCATTTTTTTACAGATTTTCTCAATCAGAGCATAAAAAACATCTATATCGTGGCTGGTTGTAGGCAGAGGAAGACGCAGACAGATACTGTTGTTTTCATACCAAACTTCAAAACCACGGCCTATTTTGTCGAAATCAAAAAGTATTGTATACTGACCTGTTTGTCCGATTTCCAGACAATAGTTTACATCTGAAACCCCATAATTCAGCTTCATAAGTGCGGCTATTTCAGGAATGGTCATCAGTTTGTCATTTTCATTCAAAGGTTTTATAACAACGTTTACAGACATAGTTACCTCCATAGAATTGATAATATTAATATAGCATTTTTGCAGGTAAATTACAATAAAGGCCGGGGATGAGCCGGCCTTTATTTTACAATATTGTCAGACTGTTGTTTATGCAATCCACAGTATATACAGTACCCGGTTTCGGGTTGTCTTTTATAATATGTTTTGCAATAAGTGTTTCCACATTCCGCTGTATAAATCTTTTCAGTGGGCGTGCACCGTATGTTTCGCTGTAGCCGTTGTCAATGATGTAATCCTTCGCAGCAGCAGTAATTTCAAGCCCCAGCTGTTTTGAGGCAAGTCTTCCGCGGAGGCTGTCAAGCATAAGTTCTGCCACATTGCCGATTTCTGCTTTGCTCAATGGCTTGTAGAATACAATCTCGTCCAGCCTGTTAAGGAATTCCGGTCTGAAAGAGGCTTTCAGAATATTGTTTACCTGGTCTTTTGCATAGTCTGTGATTTCACCGTTTTCTATACCTTCCAGAATATAGGATGAACCGATATTGGAAGTAAGAATAATAATGGTGTTTTTGAAATCAACTGTGCGGCCCTGGCTGTCTGTGATTCTGCCGTCATCCAGCACCTGCAGAAGAATATTGAAAACGTCCGGATGGGCTTTTTCCACCTCATCAAACAGCACAACGGAATAAGGCTTTCTGCGGACGGCTTCTGTCAGCTGGCCACCTTCTTCATATCCTACATAACCCGGAGGCGCACCGATAAGTCTGCTTACGGAGTATTTTTCCATATATTCAGTCATATCTATACGGACAATATTCTTTTCATCATCAAACAGGCTTTCTGCCAGCGCTTTTGCCAATTCAGTTTTGCCCACACCTGTAGGACCAAGGAAGAGGAAAGAGCCTATTGGCTTGTTTTCATCCCGGATACCGGCACGGGAGCGGAGGATGGCTTCGCTTACTTTTGTTACAGCCTCATCCTGGCCTATCACTCTTTTATGCAGAATGCTGTCCAGCTGAAGCAGCTTTTCTCTTTCGCCTTCAACCAGTTTTGAAACCGGAATACCGGTCCAGCGGGATATAATCCTTGCTATTTCTTCTTCGCTTACCTTATCGCGCAGCAGGGAAGAATCCTTGGCTTCTTCTGCCAGTTTTTCCTGTTCGTCCAGCTGTTTTTTCAGTTCGGGCAGACGGCCGTATTTAAGCTCTGCAGCCTTGTTGAGGTCGTATTCTCTCTCGGCTTTTTCCATCTGTGCATTTACTGTATCCAGCTCTTCGCGCAGTTTCTGTACTTTTGAGATAGCTTCTTTTTCGTTTTCCCATCTGGCTTTCATTGCAGAGTATTTCTCTCTCATTTCTGCAAGCTCTTTCTGCAGGGAATCAAGACGCTCTGCGGAAAGATTGTCTGTTTCACGTTTCAGGGCAGCTTCTTCAATTTCCAGCTGCATTATCTTTCTCTGCAGGTCATCCATTTCACTTGGGGAAGAATCCATTTCTGTTCTTATCATTGCACAGGCTTCGTCAATAAGGTCAATGGCTTTGTCCGGCAGGAATCTGTCTGAAATATATCTGTGTGAAAGGGTAGCCGCTGCTATAATAGCAGAATCCTGGATTTTTACACCGTGGAATATTTCGTATCTTTCCCTTATGCCGCGGAGTATGGAAATGGTATCTTCAACTGTAGGTTCATCAACCATTACAGGCTGGAATCTTCTTTCAAGAGCAGGGTCTTTTTCTATATATTTTCTGTACTCATCAAGAGTTGTGGCGCCTATACAGTGCAGTTCGCCACGGGCCAGCATAGGCTTCAGAATATTGCCTGCATCCATTGCTCCGTCTGTTTTGCCGGCACCCACTATGGTATGAAGTTCATCGATAAAGAGAATTATTTCTCCTTCACTTTTCTTTACTTCATTGAGAACGCTTTTCAGCCTTTCCTCAAATTCGCCGCGGTATTTTGCACCTGCTACAAGTGCACCCATATCAAGGCTGAATATTTTTCTGTCGCGCAGGTTTACAGGCACATCTCCGCGTACAATTCGCAGTGCCAGACCTTCTGCTATAGCAGTTTTGCCTACACCAGGTTCACCTATAAGAACAGGGTTGTTTTTTGTTTTGCGGGAAAGAATCCTGATTACGTTTCTGATTTCACTGTCACGGCCGATTACCGGGTCCAGCTTCTGTGCTTTTGCCAGTGCCACAAGGTCCTGGCCGTATTTGGAAAGAGCATCATAGGTGGCTTCCGGATTGTCTGTTGTAACCCTTGTGTTGCCCCTTACTTCCTGTAAAGCTTTAAGAAATTTGTTTTTATCAATACTGAAAACTCTGAAAAGTTCTTTGATATTCCCGGATGCAGTATCAATGATACCTAATGCAAGATGTTCCACAGAAACATATTCATCTTTCATCTGTGATGCTGTCTGTTCAGCGGTATTCAGTGCTGTATCCAGCTGAGAAGAAATATATATTTTGTCTGCTTCACGATTGCCGGTAACCTTTGGCAGCTGATTTATTTTGCTGACAAGCATCTGTGTGAAACTCCGGGTGTCAACCCCCATTTTTGTGAAAAGGGAAACAATCAGGCTGTTTTCCTGCTGTAAAAGGCTTAAAAGCAGATGCTCAGGCTGCATTGTCTGGTTGGAGTATGTGATTGCAATGCCCTGGGCGTTCTGTATGGCCTCCATTGATTTCTGAGTAAGTTTATTTGTGTTCATATTATCCCTCCTATATTCTGCATAACTCATCTGTTATATTGTCAAGGTATAATTTAGTAACAGTCTGTACGGCTTTTGCCTGTGAAACTGAAATTGTTTCAAAATATTTTTTCATACATGAATCCATAAGGTTTACATATTCTGCAATCTGCCTGCCGTATTCGCTGTGGGAAAGGGAAGAAACAGGTCTGTACAGACGGGCGTATTTCCCGTTTCCGAAGGTGAATTCATTGTCTTTTATATTACAGCACTGCATTTCAAGCTGTGACCACAGATAAAAGAAACTGTCCAGCAGGCTGATAAGGGTCCGGTTCTGGCTGCGCAGCGAGACTTTCAGCTGGCCGGAATATGCGCTGTTTTCAAATATTTCTACCGAATATCTGACACTTGGATTATATTT
>JAFQAF010000283.1 GCA_017400025.1 Oscillospiraceae bacterium | reverse complement strand
TGCGGTGGTATGTGCCACAATCACACCTATTGCAGTTTCAATGCTGCGCTATGTGGGCGAAGAGGACATTGCCTCCAGCCGCATCGGCAGCCTGCTGCTGCTTACAATTGCCTATGCCACCGGCGTGGGCGGTCTTGCCTCCCCTCTGGGCGGTGCAATGAACCTTGTTACAGTTGACTATCTGGAACAGCTCACCGGCGTGGAATATATGTACACCTCCTGGGTTGTGCGTTTCCTGCCTATAATGATTGTTCTGGTGGTCAGCAACATCCTTATGCTCCTTGTGGGCATTAAAAAAGAGGAAGAAATAGGCGGTTCAAGGGAGTTCTTTGAAACAAAATTCAAAAGTATGCCTCCTATGAACCTGCAGGAAAAGGCTTCCCTGGCACTTTTTGCAATTGCCACAGTCCTTTCCTTCTCCCGTCAGCTTTATCAGGACTTCCTGCCGGGGCTGAAACCTGCCTATGTTTTCATTATCTGTGCAATTGTTTCCTTCCTTATTCCGGACGAAGAGGGCGCACGCCTTATGAACTGGAAAAGCACACAGAAACGCATCGGCTGGGAGCTTATGTATGTTTTCGCCGGCGGTCTGGCCGCAGGCACACTGGTAAACAGCTCCGGTGCTGCCGCAAATATCGGTGATATGGTGGCAAAAATGGAGTTCAGCAGCACATTTATGCTGATTTTTATCATTATCACAATGACTGTTCTCCTTTCAGACGTTACCAGCAACACCGCCACAGCCGCAGTTGCAATGCCTATCGTTATCAGCATTGTGCAGGGTATGGGGCTGAACCCTATCCCTTATGTTTACATCGCATCCATCGGCGTAAACCTTTCCTATATGCTGCCTACATCAATCCGTGCCATCCCGGTGGGCTATGGCCTGGAGCCGGAATATATGCTGAAAAAGGGTGCTCCTGTCACAGCTGTTGTAATTGTACTTATGTCCGCACTCAGCTGGCTGCTGCTTACATACTGGCCTGCCTTCGGCACAATTTAAGAGGTAAAAATTATGTTCAATTCAATTACAGAGGCCGTCTTCCATTACGAAATCACACAGCCGGACAAGCTGTGCCTGGCAGATGACACCTCCTCTGTCACATACCGTCAGTACGGTGAAAAAATCAGAAAATACGCCGGTGCTTTTGCAGCTGCAGGCGTGGAAAAAGACCATAAAATCGTGGTGGAAGCCAGCCAGACCATAGAATATCTGGCAATGGAGCTGGCAATCCAGCTGCTGGGCGCTGTTTTTGTGCCGGTTGAGCACAACTGTGCACCGGAAAAAATACGCAACTTTGCAGACCGCGCCGGCGCAAAGGCTGTTATCACCATCAAAGAAAATGAATATGCCACAGACCTGGTGTTCACCTACGCTTCCCTGCTGGAAAAACAGCAGGCCGCAGAGCCTTTTGTGGCAGAAAAACTGCCTGAAAAGACAGACATCAGCGAAATTCTGTTCTCCACCGGCACCACCGGCAAGGAAAAAGGCATTGTAATCACCCACGGCAACAACATCGCCCTGGCTGAAAACGTAATGTACGGCGTGGAAATGGAAAAGGACAACGTGGAAATGATTCCATCACCTATGAACCACTCCCACGGCCTGCGCCGCTACTATGCAAATATGTACAACGGCTGTACAGTTGTACTGCTGGGCAGTGTAATGAACGCCCGCCTGTTCTTTGCAAACTTTGAAAAATACGGCGTAAACTCCGTTGACCTTGTGCCAAGCGCACTGTCTGTACTGCTGAAGCTGTCCAAGGATAAATTCGGCGAATATGCAGACACAATCAGATACATCCAGTTCGGTGCGGCACCGATGATGGAAGCAGATTCACAGAAAATCTGTTCCCTGCTGCCAAAAACCAGACTGTACAATTTCTACGGCAGCACAGAAAGCGGCTGTATTGCAATCTACAATTTCAACCGCCCGGACAGTAAGAAAAGCTGTATCGGCAAGCCTGCCCACAATGCAAAAATTGTGGTGGTGGACGATGACCGCAAGGAAATAGTGTCTGACAAAAACAACACCGGCCTGCTGGCCAGCTACGGCGGTATGAATATGGCCGGCTACTGGCAGGATGAGGAAGAAACTGCAAAGGTGCTGATAAACGGCGCAGTTTACTCCAACGACGTAGCCTACTATGACGAAGACGGCGATATTATCCTGCTGGGCAGAAAAGGCGACGTTATCAACGTGGCCGGCAACAAGGTTTCCCCGGAAGAAATCGAAAATGCCGTAAAGAAAATTGAAGGCGTGGCAGACTGCGGTGTTATCCCGGTGGCCGATGCAATGAAAGGCCAGGTGCCAAAACTCTTTGTTGAAATGAGCCGGGGCTTCACCTTTGACCGGGTGGCCATCCGCAGCCACATTGCCGCAAATATGGAACCATACAAAATCCCGGTTTACATAGTGGAAATCGACAAAATCCCACGCAGCTACAATGGTAAACTTTTAAGAAAAGAACTGAAATAAATTCTGAAATCTTTCCGGTTTTCCCCCTTCCGGTGGTAATATTTTTCTGAATCAGGGCAGCTTCCCTGCATTTTTCTCCGGGCAATTTTTTACCACCTGCGGCCGGCCGCCGGCCTGTCTGAATAATTATACAAAGGCTGTCCCTGCCCCCGGTTTATGGTAAAAATGCGCTTTTGAATATTTCACCGTTTTATCTTTGCTTTTCCGGTTTCTGCCGTCTGTACCTCAGCTGCGGACAGTTTGCTGTATAAAACAGGCTGTAAAAAGTGAAACCGGCATCTCTCCGGTCTGCAGTGCCGGTTTCTCACACTGAAGGGAGCAAAATGTCATTCCGGGCCGGTGGCGAGGAATCCTTACACTGCTGAAAAAATCAAAAGTGCACATCCCTGCCCTGCAGTGCCGGAAATTATCGTGAAATGTCGAAAAATAGCGGAAAATACCGGATAAAGACGGAAAAACCCGGAAAACCGGCACAGTAAGCTCAAAACACGGGGCAAAAATCCCCGGAAAACGTACAAAAGGGCAGTGTAAAGCTATATACCTTTACACCGAAAATATTACATTTTGTATACTTTCCCAGCTCCCCTGCCCTTCCCCGGCAGAGCGCCAACGGGATGTCCGGAGGCCATCTTGGCTTGCCGGTGAATCAGCAGCACCGGCATCTGCACATGGTCGCTCGCTATGCTCCCTTCCACGGCAGAGCGCCAACGGGATGTCCGGAGGCCATCCCCTACGCGGTTTGTGGGTAAATATTCTATTATACTAAACATAATAAAATGTCATTCCGAGCGCAGGCGAGGAATCTTTGCAGTAATATAGCACAAAGATTCTTCGTCACTTCGTTCCTCAGAATGACATATTTTTCTTAACTTAATGGCATTGCTGTTCTCGGTCCGTTTTTTGCTTTTCACTCTGTTCTGAAAGCCATTACAAAGTAATCCT
>JAFQAF010000282.1 GCA_017400025.1 Oscillospiraceae bacterium | reverse complement strand
GACAGTGATATAACATTCCTCTGCCAGTTTTTCGCGGAGGGATTTTGATATATTTGTCATTTCATCAAAGCTGTCAACATTTTTCCGGTGAAGCCAGGAATAAATCTGGCCTGCCACAAAAGGTTTTGCGCCCAGGGATACAATATATCCTTTCAGCTGTTCAAGCTCAAGGCTTTTTATATCTATCTTTTCCATTTTACCACACTTTTTCCAATACTGCTATAAAAAATCCGTCACAATTGCCGTCTAAAGGCAAAAATGTAACCATATTGTCACTATTTACACTGCCTTTTATACCGCATTTCTGAGGTACAAGGCGGAAACTGCTGTTTCCTGCAAGAAATTTTTCAACCTGATACTGATTTTCTGCTTTGTTTATGGTGCAGGTAGAGTATACAATACGTCCGCCCGGTTTCACATACTCTGCAGCAGTAGTCAGAATTGCCTGCTGCACATCATATAAACTGTCCAGGTCTTCCATGCTCTTGTATCTCAGGTCCGGCTTTTTGGGAATGATACCGATACCGGAACATGGAACGTCGCAGATTACAACGTCCCGGCCAGAGAAGTCCCGGCGGTAGTTCTGGCCATAGTTTTCTTGCACTGTAATATTTTCAATTCCCAGTCTGTGTGCCCCGTCTTCAATCAACACAAGGCGGGACGGGTTGGGGTCACAGCTTGTGATGCTGCCGGTATTCGCAAGGATACGGCCTGCAGCAAAGCTTTTTCCGCCCGGTGCCGCACACAGGTCCAGCACTTTATCCCCCTGCTTTATGCCGGCGGCTGATACAGCATACCGGCTGGTGATACCCTGCACAAAAAACCAGCCTTCTTTAAAGCCGGGGATATCCGTCACTGCGCCCGAGGTTCTGAGTTCAAGACAGTTTTCAAGTGGGGTTTCAGAATATGAAACACCCTTTCCATCAAGAACTTTTTTATATTCCCGTACAGAAATTTTTATTGTGTTTACATTTATCACAAGTGCAGGTGTGCTGAACATATTTGCAAAAATATCTTCGTATGTGTCCGGATAGTCCTTCATCACTATAGACACTATTTCCCTGCTTACAGAATACAGGACAGATATTCTTTCCTCTTCACAGGTGAATTCTGCCCCTGCAATATCAAAATCTGCCGCTTTTCTTAAAACAGCATTAACCAAGCCCTTTGCACTGGTCTTTCTGAAAGAAGAACACAGCTCCACAGCCTGGTTAATTGCCGCATGGCGCGGCACTGAATTCATATATAAAACCTGATAAAGGGCGCTCTGCATAATTGCCAGCACCTCTTTATCCAGCTTTTTCAATGGTTTTGTAATAAACTGCTGAAGTATGTAATTCAGCGTAAGCTTCCTTTCAATAGTTCCGTAAAAAACCTTGGAAGCAAAAGCTTTGTCCTGTGGGGTAAGGCCGCTGCCGTCTATAACAGAGGAGAGAACCAGGTTTGAAAAACCTGAATTCTCCACCTTTACAAGCCCCCGGACTATCAGCTTTCTTTTTAAATCGTAAGCCATAAAACCTCGCTGTGATTAGTCTCTGTTTCTGCCGCCAAATCTGATGATAAGTCTGAAAAGGTTGGCAAGTGATACTGCCAGTGCGGCAACATATGTCATTGCAGCAGCCTGCAGCACTTTTTCCACGCCGAAAAGTTCACTGTCTGTGATTGAGCCGGACATTGAAAGAGCTTCCACTGCACGGTTGGATGCATTGAGTTCAACCGGAAGTGTAACAAACTGGAACACAGAAACTGTAGCAAACAGAATAAGGCCCAGGTTTATAAGGCTGCTGTGACCCATAACAAGGCCAAGGAAAATCAGCGGCCAGGAAAGATTTGAACCTATCTGACATACCGGAATTATAGCTGTACGGATTTTTACCGGAGCGTAGCCTACAGCATACTGTACAGCATGGCCTGCTTCGTGAGCGGCCACACCGATAGCGGCTACGCTTGGAGAACCGTACACGGAATCTGACAGACGGATAACATTTGATTTAGGGTCATAATGGTCTGTAAGTGAACCGCTTACTCTTTCTATAGCAACATGGCGCAGACCGTTGGCATCCAGAATTCTTCTGGCTGCTTCAAAGCCTGTCATACGGCTGTATGTTGTCACGCGTGAATATTCATTGAAAGTTGATTTAACCTTCGCCTGTGCCCACATGGCAAAAATCATTGCAGGCACTACAAGTATAAGATAATATATATCAAAACTGTAATATCCGTAAGGTCTGTAATACATAAAAAATCTCCTTTATTCAAAACATAAAATTATTGTAAATTTCTTTATTGAATATATTCTACAATATATATTTGATAATTTGGTAAAATTTCAGAAATTATATTGGAAATTTTTATAATACACTGTCACCTTTTCTGAATCTGCGGCCTGCTGCCCAGGCTGTGCCGTCCATCGGTTTGCCGCCTTCCGGCTGTACAGTAACAAGCTGCAGTGATTTTCCGCCGGCAGCTATAACCAGCGGTTTTGTGGAAAGAATTTCTCCCGGAGTGCCCTTTTCTTCCACAAGTTTTGCTTTTATTACCTTTACTTTTTTGCCGTCATACATAAAATGTGCACCCGGCCATGGGTTCTGGCCGCGGATTTTATTGTGCAGTACAAGGGCATCTGTATTGAAATCAAACAGGGCCATTTCCTTGGTGAGAGGAGGTGCAAGGGTAGCCTTGCTGTGGTCCTGCGGAGTGCGGGTATAGTTGCCGCTGACAACATTTTCCATAACTCTGCTGAGGAAAACCTTGCCTTCTGCCGCCACTTTTTCAAACAGTTCATCGCTGTTTTCATCAGGGTCTATGGCAATAGGAAGCACATCGATAATATCGCCTGTATCCAGACCTTCATCAATATGCATCACAGTAACACCTGTCTGTGTATCGCCGTTTATAAGTGACCACTGGATAGGTGCTGCACCGCGATACTGCGGAAGCAGTGACACATGGAGGTTGAGACAGCCAAACTGAGGCACATCAATAACAGCCTTTGGAAGGATTCTGCCATAGGCCACCACAACAATCATATCCGGTGCCAGCTGTGCAATCACATCTGAATATTCACCCTTCAGTGTCTTTGGCTGATATACAGGAATATTGTGTTCCAGTGCAAGCTGTTTTACCGGAGGTGCAGTCATAATCTGTTTTCTGCCCACCGGTTTGTCTTCACGGGTAAAGGCGCCGATTATGTTCCAGCCATCAGCGATAAGCTGTGCCAGGCAGTCACGGGCAATATCCGGTGTACCCATAAAAAGTATTTTTGCTTCTTTTTTATTCATAGTCTTCTCTCGCCTGGATTTCTTTGAGCTGTTCAGCAGTCAGGTCTTCATAGAATATTTTTGCATTGTCAAGAACTGTCACGCCGTTGAGGTGGTCTGTTTCGTGGCAGATACATCTTGCCAGAAGGCCTTCTGCTTCAATTTCAAACCATTCACCGTATCTGTCCTGTGCACGTGCACGTACATATTCAGGGCGTGTGATAAGTCCGTTTCTTTCAGGGAAAGACAGGCAGCCTTCAAAGGAAGTAACAGCACCCTTTGTTTCCAGAATTTCAGGGTTAACGAATTCAAGAATTTCTTCCACTTCGTTGTCATCTTCGTCCAGATATACATCCAGTGCAACAAACAGTCTGCGCAGCATGCCTACCTGCGGGCCTGCAAGACCAAGGCCGTTTGCAGCTATCATTGTTTCGCCCATATCATCCAGCAGTGTTGCCAGTTTTTCGTTGAATTCTGTAACAGGACGGCACATTTTCTTGAGGATAGGGTCGCCATCTTTAACAATATTTCTGATTGCCATAATTGTCTCCTTTTATTCCTGTAATGGGTTTATATTTACATAAACCGATGATTTGTTTTCTTTGTTTTTAAGATATATTTCAATCGCCCTGTTCAGGAACTGTCTGAACACCGGATTGTTTTTACATTTTATTGAAAGGCGCCAGCGGTAATTTTTGCTGACCATGGCCACGTCAAAAGCCGCAGGCCCAAGCACCACAAGAGGTATGTTGTACCGGGGTGCTGTCTGTTTGATTATATCCAGAAAACTGCGTGCATCCTTTGCCGCAATATTCTCCCTTGTATGGGTAAACGCAACAGTAACCATTGTGCAGAACGGCGGATAGGTATTCAGCTTCCTGTAGGCGATTTCACCATTGTAGAAAGCTGTATAGTTCTGGGCGGCTGCAAGGTTTATCACAGGGTTTGAGCTGTCATAGGTCTGTATCACAGCCTTTGCACCCCGTCTTCTGCGGCCGGCACGACCTATCACCTGTGTGATAAGGTTGAAGGCCTGTTCTGCTGAATTATAACCCGGGTGATTGAGCATTGTATCTATGCCCAGAACACACACAAGGTTCACATCGTCAAAATCCAGTCCTTTTGCCACCATCTGTGTGCCTATCAATATATCATACTCTTTTTTGCCGAAAGCTTCAAGCATTTCTTCATGGGACTGCACCCGTCCGGTGGAGTCTGCATCCATGCGCAGTATTC
>JAFQAF010000281.1 GCA_017400025.1 Oscillospiraceae bacterium | reverse complement strand
CTATGATGATGTGGAAAAAATGATAGCCAAAAACAGTATTCTGGCAGACTTCGGCTACAAGCCGTACTATATGTACCGTCAGAAATCCACAGTGAAAAACCTGGAAAACGTGGGATTTTCACAGGTTGGACACGAAAGCCTGTATAATATATATATAATGGAAGAAATCCAGACCATCATCTCCTGCGGTGCAGGCGGTGTGAGCAAGGTGGTGGGGCCACAGGGTGAGCTGAAGCGAGTGTACAACTACAAGTACCCTTTGGAATACATCAGGGATTTCGACGCTATATTACGCAGAAAAGATGAGGTGTTCGATATATGCGGGCAATTTGGATACCAAAAAGATTAGTGGATTTAAATCTTATCAACACAGCAGGCCTTTCAAAGCAGAGCTTTATCCGCCACTGTGAGTTTGAATACGAAAGCCGTGTCTATGCCGCTGCAAAG
This sequence comes from Oscillospiraceae bacterium, assembly GCA_017400025.1. The sequence continues at coordinate 3,596 of JAFQAF010000281.1, read as the reverse complement.
GAAATCATTGAGGAAAACAGGCATATAATTATGCTGACAGGCCCTTCTGCCAGCGGCAAAACCACCACTGCCCACAAACTGCGCGACAAGCTGATTTCCATGGGCAGGAAAAGCCGGGTGATTTCCCTGGACAACTTTTTCAAAAACCGGGAGGATTATCCCCGTCTGGAAAACGGCGAAAAGGACTATGAAAATGTGACAGCCCTTGAGCTGGGGCTTTTCAGCAGATGTTTCAACGAACTGCTGGAAAAAGGCAGGGCCAGATTCCCGGAATTTGATTTCCAGGCTGAAAGAAGAATTGAAGACGCCATTGAGCTGGAGCTGGAAGACGGCTTTATAATAGTGGAGGGCATACACGCACTGAACCCCCTGCTGCTGGAACTGCTGCCTGCAGAGGAAACCTTTACCATTTATGCCGGTCTGCGAGAGGAATATTCCTTCCGCGGCCAGAGAATACTGCCTACAAGGGATATACGCCTGCTGCGCCGAATGATACGCGACCACAAATACCGCGGCCATTCACCGCAGAAAACCATAGCAATGTGGCCGGATGTATGCGAAGGCGAGGACAGATATATCAAAATCTTCAAACCCAATGCAGACCTGCTGCTGGATACCTCCTTCAGCTATGAGATACTGATAATGCATTCTGCACTGCGGGAATTTGAGCAGTACAGCGATGATACCCCCGAAGGCCAGCGCCTGGCGGCACTGCTGAAGGTGTTTGACAATATAGGTTATCTGCCTGTGGGCAATCTGCCGGCAGGGTCTATGCTGTGTGAATTCTTTGGATAATACCTTTTAAAAAAGGTTGATATACGTACAAAAAGGAGACTGACTATGAAATTTTTTGAAGAACTTCTGGATAAAACCGCAAAATTTGCTGACGAAGCTGTGAAAGTGGGCAAAGAAGCCTTTGACCAGACAAAGGTTGTGGCCGGTGATGCTGTGGAAAAAGGCAAAAAGAAAGTGACACAGCTGCAGCTGGAAGCAGACAAAAAAGAAGCGCTGAAAAACCTGGGTGAAATTGTTTACCTGCAGCACAAAACAGGTGAAAAGAACGAAGAACTGGTAAACCAGTATCTGGGTGAAATCACAGCAATTGATGCCGAACTGGCCCGGCTGATGGCTGAAACTGTAAACGAAGAAGCAGATTATACTGTGACAGAAGCTACAGAGGATGCAGCTGAAGACGACACACTGAAGGAAGAAGTCACAGAGCTGAAAGAAGAAGTTTCTGAAGAACTGAATGAAATAGTGGAAGAAGTGAAAGAATTCTTCGGCGGTGAAGACGAAAAGGTTTGCCCTGCATGCGGCACAAAAGCAGACGATGAAGATATCTTCTGCCGTGGCTGTGGCAACAAGCTGAACTGATAAACAAAAAATAAAAGCAGGTATGGATGCATCTGTGCCGTAAGGCAGGGGTTTCCCCAAATACCTGTCTGACCGTATAAACAGAAATGTCATTCTGAGGGAAGGTAAGAATCTTAACCCCATTGTTAAAGTTTAAGATTCTTTGCCACTTCGTTCCTCAGAATGACATATTTTTTTATCAGGATGATATTGCGCACATCACACCTGTTTTTATCTGTTTTTCATAATAGCGGACCAGAGATAACAGTTGAGGCCGCCGGTCAGCGCCCGGGCCGCAACGGAATTTTTGAAAACCATAAGAAATCTGTGGAGTGTCCAGTTATAGTCCCCTATAAGCAGGCGGGCAAATATGCCTGTGATCGCTATGCCGTCATTTTCCATAACATTCAGCCGGTTGAGATAGTTAAAGCCAAGGTCTGCCGTCATCACCAGTGTGATTACCAGTGCGGATATGGCGGCTTTCTGCAGTTTTTTCCGCCGTGTGTGGTTTGTTGCCACCAGCTTGTATGCGGCTATGCCGCCGGCAAGATAGCAGGAAACGGTCACGGCAATTTTTGCAAAGCCGTCCCCGAAAAAGGAACACACAATGCACAGCAGCACAGCAAGAGCATAGGTGTAAATGCAGATGCTTTCCTTCCTGCCTCTGGTATGGTACTGCCGGGCCACATCTATGATAACTTCTCCCCGGGCGGCTGAATCGCCGGCAGGGATGTCTTCCCCGCTGAAAAACTCTGTGGGGGAAATATCAAGGGCGGCACACAGGTCCCGGATAATGGCTACGTCCGGCAGGCCCTTGGCAGTTTCCCATTTGGACACTGTTTTGTCGCTGATATTCAGTTTTTCCGCCAGCTGCCGCTGGGTGAGATTTTTTGCCTTTCTCTTTGAGGCGATGTATGCAGCAGTTTTCTGTATATCCATTGAATCACTTCCCTTTTCCGGTATTATTTTAACACGGCTGTGGCTGAAAATATACCTACGGACCGTAGAAAGCCATTAAAACAGCCCTTAAAAGCAGGTTTCAGCCATAAAACACAATATAATTCAAGCCGGGCTATGATTCAGCCCGGCTTTTTTAATTACTGTGGAGAGCATATATATGTATTGCATAACGGAAGCCTGCCATAAAAGTGTGTACAGAAACAACCCCGTACCCGGCAGGCAGATTTCAGTTTGCCTGCAAATCAGCTCCAGGCCTCTTTAAGTGCTGTAACGGCCTCTTTGGCCTTGCACCCTGTAAAACTGCACAGAACCAATGTGAGAAATGCGCTGAAATACATCGAAAGAAGACCCTGAAGGGGCATAAATGAAGGCAGTTTTATAAACACTAACGGAAGGAAATAATGCTGTATATATATTCCCAGCGCCCCTTCATAAGAGCGGAGCACATAATGATGGTATACATTCAGCATAAAAACCACAGCAGGCACCAGATTCATGGACAGTACAACTGTCCTTGTGGCTGTTTTTTCATTTTTCATTAGAAACGAAAAGTTCAGCCACAGCACGATACACACAAGATTTACCATAACATAGGGCGGCATAGTGTACGGGTGAGCAAGCTGCTGGTTGTTCAGCCATATACCTGCCGGCAGGAACATAAGACCTGCGGAAATCATAAACAATATTTTCAGATATTTTTTCATCAGTTTCTCCTTTCGCAGAACCGGAAATTTTATCTGTCTTTATATTATCACACCGGTGCCGGATATACAACAGGCACAGGGATAATTCCCTGTGCCTGTCTGACGTTTAAGTTCACCTCTGCGGTGAGGTTATATGCGGGTTTATCAGTCTCTGATAGCATCCCTTACAGCCTTGAAGCCTTCCACCTTTGTGAAAAGGTATGAGCCGATAAGCTGCATCATTTCAAAGTCTTCTTCGCTGTCTATATCCAGCACGGCTGTATCTTTCATCTGATAAAGCACCCAGTCTGCCTCCCAGATGTTGCTTGTTGTGTTGTTTTTCAGAAAATCTGCGTCAAACACATAGATGGAAGCGTTAAGGTCATAAACTGCAGGTGCCTGCTGGCGTGCAGTGTACCATACGCTGTCGATAGCTTTTTTGATTTTGCCGTCTTCCTCTTTGACCATATTGAAATACGGGCTGCGGCGGGACGGACAGCCGGAAATGGACAGCTGTCTTTCCGGGTGTTCAATCTTCAGCTTATATGCGCCCAGTACATCGTGAATCTGGCGCAGCGGGCTGGTGATATCCAGGTCTAT
>JAFQAF010000280.1 GCA_017400025.1 Oscillospiraceae bacterium | reverse complement strand
TTTATGATTTTATCATATCAGCAACAGCCTTTTATGTCAAACAAAATATACAAAATATATTTTTCACCGTTGAAACGTTGCTACGAAACATAAAGCACAGAGAAGTAATAATTACCGGATTATAACCGGGCAGGGAAAAAGTGATACCCTGCAAAAAGAATTACGGGCAGCGCACCGCACAGGCTTTGCAGAGGAAGCTATCAGCTTCCCGGTGGAAATACAGAATAAGGCTGAAATGCTGGTGTTAGCAGATACGGGCGGATATTATCCGCCCCTACATGCTTTTATACAATGCCGGGGCAGGGGAGAGGGGAGACAAACCTGCCGGAAAAATTCAGACACCGGAAAAGCACCCTGCATTGCCCGTAAAACAGTCCGCAGCAATATCTGCAGGTGCCTGTCACACATCTATGCCACTGTAAAACCACTCAATCCACAATAAAATACAGCTGTCTGTACAGAGCCACAGCTATGCAAAGTCCAAAAAGCAGGCCAGAGCCGTAAAAACAGCAAAAACCGGCTGCACATCCACAGCCGGTTTATTTATTCAGTTTATGTTTTTCACAGTCGGAATACAGACTTATATTCAGTTTTCCTACACTGAAATCAGCTTTCAGACTGTTACAGCAACGTTTTTTATCGGAAAATCACAGCTGAAATTCCACTGTAAAACCTTTGTTCACCGCTTTTACGGCTTTTCAAACACCGGCGGTGTGATGTCCCCCAAAAAATCATCACCGGAAATATTCAGCTGTTCGGAATATCTGTTCTGTTCAGCCTTGAGAAATTCCTGCCAGTTTTCAACATCATTTCTCACGCAGCCGCGGAGATATGCGTCCCTGTTGGTGATATTTCTTTCGTCCAGCATTCTCTGGAATTCCACCCCCGCATATTTGTTTATCTGGCTCTGGGCAAAATAGTCCAGCTTGTCCCGGGCGTACATCTCGTTGAACAGGTCAATGTACTGCACGTTGCCGCCGTCTATACGCCTGTCCCCCTTGGAATGGCGGTTTGCCAGTGTGGCGTACCGGTTCAGTATGGTCTGCCAGATTTCCGCCTGGATTTCCGTTGCTGTTACAACAAAAACCCTTTTCAGCATCTCCCTTTTGAACACCGGCTTTGAGGAACCGTGTACATAGGAAAAGCCCTCCGGCATGGCAAAACCGGTTTCTGTCTGTGCCTGGATTGGTTTTTTGTCCCTGTCCAGCACCTGCACAGCCATTTCTATGCCGAAAACCACAGCATAAACATTGCGTTTGTAGGTCTTTGTGGAAAGGATTTTCACCCTTATATCGGTAAATCTGTTTATTTCCTCTATGGCAGGCTCCAGAATACGGCGCTGGAAATCAGAAAACTTTCTGTACTTGTTGGGGTCACGTACACCGTCATTTTCACTCAGCAGCACATCCTTCAGCTCCTCAAGGTCAAACTCGATTTCCCGTGCCAGGTTGGAGTAGGATTTTATGTATTCATACAGACGTATGGAAAATTTGCTTTTCATTGGCAGGATGTACTGCAGGGAATACTGTGTGTAAACCCCTTTCAGCCCTATCAGATGCCTGTTCAGCTTTTCATTCAGCTTGATTCTGCCCTTGCTGGCCACAGTTTCGCCCTTGGAATTGATTCTTTCCTCCAGCTCAAAGTCAAACCAGTTCACGTTGCTGGTTCTTTTTATCAGGTTCCCGTTTTTGTCTCGCTTTGCATTGCCGTTTTCATCGGTTTCCAGCTCTTCAAGGAAAAAAGTTTCGGAAAGCCCCATTATTGAATCGCGGAACAGCAGATAGTCATTGCTGCCTGGGTTGCCGGTTTTGCCGCAGAGGGTGTTGAAATCCTGCACGGAAATATCCAGCCACTCAAAGCTGTCCTGCCGGGGCTTTATCTTGCTTATGGCATAGGCCACCAGCTTCTGCTGCTGCAGGGAAAGATTGTAGCGGCTGTTCTGTATCAGCTGATTGCCTTTGGTGACAGGGTAGAGCCTGTCCTTTTCTTCAATGTTTTTACTCATCATATCTCCTGAAAATATAGTTAATATCATTATACTGGATTCGGCGACAAAAGAAAAGATTTTTTTATTCAGAAAAATTTTCATCAATGATTATATTTTTTTATGATAATTATTTTGATTATTATGAATAAAAAGACGGTGTACAAAAGTCCGAAACACGGCGACAGAAATCCGTTTTACGGTGTACAAAAATCCTATGTCCGGCGGCAGATGTCCGAATTTGGGTGTACAAAAATCCGAAACAGGAAATATACTGCCATAAATATCAAAAAAGTATAATTTCCGCCATAAATTTTTTATTTTCGGGCGACAGTTATCCGAAAAATTATTGATTTCCGGCGACAAATATCCGAAAATCGGAAAATTCCGGTGTACAAAAATCCGAAAAATTTATAAGCCCCGGAAAACCCTTAAAATCTGTAATATTCATAATAAATATTACAGATAGTTTATAAAAAAGGGACAAAATTGGGACAAAGAGGGGATTTGGGGCAAAAGGGCAGGGTGGTGTAAAGAAAAATACTTTACGCTTTTGGCGTCAAAAATCCGAAAAAAACAGTGTTTTGGCGTCAAAAATGCGAAAAAACGGCCGTTTTTTTAATTTTCAGCGTCATTTTCAAGAAAAAACCTTTGAAAAAAAGCAGGGGACAAAGTGGGGACAGAAAGGGGACAAAGTGGGGATTTTTTTCGGAATTTTGTCGCTGAAAAAATTTGGTGAAAGGGCAGGGGAGACAACACTTCAAAGCCTGTCTCCTGCCGGATATCACTGCCCGGAAAAAGTAACATAAACCTGATACGGCAACAGAAAATATTATGAAAGCGGACAGATTCGTTACAGATGAAGAAACAAGCAAAAGCACTGACAGCTGCAAGGCATACACAATCATTGGTGTAACCAAAAGCCTTCTCAGCATATCCGCCTTAATCTACCTCAATGTATATGGCATTGTTGAAAAGATTGAAAGGGTTATGGTTATTGATGCCAAGGCGTACTTTGAGTCACTGGATAAAAGCGCTTAACCCTCCCGGAGAGTAACTGAACTGCAGGTTATACACCTGCAGTTCAGTTACAGTTTCAATATGGCAGGCAGAGGATGCCGGGCTGTAGTACCGGATGGGTGGAGCAGATGCCGCCATCAGAAATAAAAAGGCATCGGATGATAAACATCTGATGCCTTTTTGGTGTTTGAAAATCAAATGGATGTGCCTATAACAACAGACGTTATAGGCGCGGTTCCGGGAAAGGTCATACCGGGCCAAAGACTGCGTTTCTATTCATTTTCAGAGACATATTGCTCTATATGGTCTGAAACCAGCAGAGAACGGTCTGTTTTGCTGTGAGCATTGCGGCGGTATTCCTCCGGGGAGAGGCCGGTGCGCTTTTTCCAGAATTTATAAAAACCTGCATATGTTTCAAAGCCTATCCGGGCGGCTATTTCTGCCAGGCTTTTGTCCGTTCTTTCCAGCAGGCCCATTGCCACCACGCTTTTGCGGAACAGCAGCAGTTCCTCAAAGCTCATTCCTATCAGCTGCTTCAGCGACTGGGAGATATATGCCTTGCTGTAATTCATCTCCTTTGAAAGCTGCTCCAGAGTGATTGTCCTGTACTCCTCCCTTACTTTTTTCATAGCGTAAAGGGCAGGGTCTTTCTTTGTGGCGGTATACAGAGGGCTGTATTCCTTTTTGGAAATATTTGCCAGACGGTTAAAAAGACGCATAGCGTCTATTACCACCATTTCCTCAGGGTTTTTCAGATTGTTGAAGTCAGAGATTATCAGGTCCACTGCCTTTATCAGTTCACGGCCGGCAGGGTAGTGAAGGATGTAGGGAGAGGGATGCCGGCTGATTTTCAGCAACCTGCGTATATCCTCCGGCGAAGCAAAGGAATAGTTGTGTCTTTCAAAGAAGCGGATAAATTCCTCTTTGTTCACCGTCAGAAGAATAAATTTGGAATCGGTGAAAAAACCGTCAAATTTAATATATCTGCCGCCGTTCACATACATAAAGTCGTTGCCCAGCATAAAGTTGGTGCCGTTGTCAAAACCGAAGGCACCTGTGCCCGGAAACAGCCAGATAAAAGTAAATTCTTTGTCTGTGGTGTAAAATTCGTCTTCCGGCTCACACTCCACAAGATTGATTATTCTTTCGCCATTGGGAGCATAGACGCTCATTTCGTGATAAGGAAGAATTTTCTGCATACAGTCCTCCATAGCTGCAGCTGCGGTGCCAGAGCAGCACCGCAGCATAGCATCAAATTATTTTTTTGCAGTAAGGGCAGGGGAATCAGCAGTTATACATTTTTTCCACTTCTTCTGCACCATACATTGTCAGGGCGTAGTCTCTGTAACTTTCGTCCTTTGGTCTGCTTGCAGGGCCTATGTCTGTTGTCAGTGCTTTCAGACCGTAGTTCACATAAGCTGCCACACCGTATTTCAGCCCGTCCACGTCAATGTCAAACCGTTCGTTGT